>USHZ01000017.1 GCA_900554595.1 uncultured Collinsella sp.
TGTGCGGAATTGTCGGCTACACCGGCTCTGATATTGCAAAGAACATCCTGGTCACAGGCCTTAAGCGCATGGAGTATCGCGGCTATGACTCCTCGGGTGTCGCGCTCGAGGTGGGCGAGGGCGCCGCGGCGCACCTCGACGTTATCCGCCGCGTGGGTAAGGTTGCGGGTTTGGAGAGCGAGCTTTCCAACATCGACAGCGACGCTACCTGCGGTATCGGTCACACCCGTTGGGCCACTCACGGCAAGCCTTCCGTCGTTAACGCTCATCCCCACACCAGCTGCGACGGTCGCATCGCCATCGTCCACAACGGCATTATCGAGAACTTCGCCGAGCTGCGCGAGGAGCTGGAGGGCCGCGGCCATCACTTTAAGAGCGAGACCGATACAGAGGTCTTCGCGCATCTGATCGAAGAGGCCTATGCCGAGTCGCACGACCTGATGGCCTCCGTGCGCGAGGCTTGCACCCACGTGGTGGGCGCCTATGGCTTGGCCGCCGTGTGTGCCGACGAGCCTGGTGTAATCGCCGTCGCCCGCAAGGACTCTCCGATTGTGGTCGGCGTGGGCGAGACCGGCTCCTATGTTGCCTCCGACGTGATCGCGCTTATCGATGCCACCCGCGATGTCGTGGTGCTCGAAGACGGTCAGTTTGCCAGGCTCACGCCCGCGGGCGTCGAGTATACCGACGAGACCGGCAACGTTATCGAGCCCAAGGTCACCCACATCGATTGGGATCTGGACATGGCAGAAAAGGGTGGCTACCCCGACTTTATGCTCAAGGAGATCCACGAGCAGCCGCGCGTCGTGCGCGATACCCTGGTTGGCCGCATGACCCCCGCCGGTGAGCTTGATATCGACGAGCTGGGCCTGTCCCTCGAGGAGCTCAACGACATCGACCGCGTCTACGTGATCGCCTGCGGCACCAGCTATCACGCCGGCCTCATCGCCAAGAACCTTATTGAGGGCTGGGCTCGCATTCCCACCGAGGTCGAGGCTGCCAGCGAGTTCCGCTACCGCAACCCCATCATCACGCCGACGACGCTCGTCGTTGCCGTGTCCCAGTCGGGCGAGACGGCCGATACCCTCGCCGCCATTCGCGACGCGCGTATCAAGGGCGCCAAGGTCTTTGGCATCACCAACGTGGTGGGCAGCCCCGTGGCGCGCGAGAGCGACGGCGTCATCTACACCAAGGCCAACAAAGAGATCGCGGTCGCCTCGACCAAGAGCTTTATCGGCCAGGTCGTGAGCCTGACGCTGCTGGCCCTGCTGCTGGCGCAGGTCAAGTACCGCTTGACCACCAAGCAAGCGCGCATGCTGTTCCGCGAGCTTTCCGATACGGCCGAGCAGATCCAGTGGATTTTGGACACGCAGACCGAGGCCGTGCACGAGGCCGCCCTGCTGTGCAAGGACGCGCAGTCGGCGCTGTTCGTGGGCCGCGGTATGGGCGCTGCCATCTCCTACGAGGGCGCACTCAAGCTCAAAGAGGTCAGCTACCTGCACGCCGAGGCGTATGCTGCCGGCGAGATGAAGCACGGCCCCATCGCGCTGATCGATCCGGGCTTCCCCGTTATCGCCGTGGCCACCAAGAGCGCCACCTACGACAAGACCGTGTCGAACCTTATGGAGTGCAAGGCGCGTGGCGCCAAGGTCATCGTCGTTGCCACCGAGGGCGACGAGGAAATCAACAAGATTGCCGACTGCATCATCCGCGTGCCGGCCGTCCGCGACGTGTTCAGCCCCATCACGGCGAGCGTCCCGCTGCAGCTGCTCGCCCGCGAGGTCGCCATCCTGCGCGGCTGCGACGTCGACCAACCCCGAAACCTCGCCAAGAGCGTTACTGTCGAATAATCGAGTTCCGTCATCCTAACGATTGAGGCCCGGCTCCGCGTCATCAGACGGAGCCGGGCCTTTTTGTGTGGAGAAACCACCACAAAGGCGCCTGTCCCCTTTGTGGTGGTTTTGGCAGGTTAGCGGAGCTTGCTGGTCTCGAAGTACTTGGGATATTGGTCTAGGACCTCGGTCTGGTTGCGGAACATCATATGCAGGTGCTTGCTGACCAAAAAGCTCGCCTCGATGGGGTCGCGGCCGGCGATGGCACGGCGGATTTGCTTGTGATCGTTAACAATCTCCTGATTGTCGAGCCTCTGCGTGGCGGCGCGCAGCCAGCGGAAGCGCTCCAGGTCGGCATTGGTCGCCTCGAGCCACGACCACACGGTGCTGCGGCACGCGATGCTAAAGATCATGCGGTGCATGAGGTTGTCGCTTAAAAAGAAGCCGATGCGATCCTCCTCGGCCATGGTCTTTTCCTGCAGCGCGATGGCTCGGTCGAGCTGCTCGATGCCTGCCGAGGTGGCACGGGCGCAGCACTCCACAATCACCTGCTTTTCCAGGTGCTCGCGAATGTAGCAGGCGCTCTCGGCAAGAGTGAGGTTGATGGGCGAGACATAGGTGCCGCTTTGGGGCACGGTACGCACCAGGCCCTCTTGCGCCAGACGCACCAGCGCCTCGCGCACAGGGGTGCGCCCCATATCGAGGTCGTCGCAAAGCTGCTTGACGCCTAGCTTTTCGCCCGGCTTGTAGTCCAGGTAGACGATTTTGCGTCGAATGGTGTGGTAGGACTGGTCCTGTAGGCTCGTTTCCTGCTCGCCGACGTGCATCGATTCTTCCATAGTGCCTCGCAACCGTTCTATCACACTCATATATCAGCTGTTAATTATGCCGCGAATCGGCTCTCCGCGGTGGGTAATTCGGCTGTCGCCCAAGAACTATTGCGGCATCTTAGTCTGCATTTGCGCGGGGCTGTGCTCAATGTTGCCGTATCATAAGCCGTCGCAAACGTGAAATAGAAAGAAGGAATCCCATATGCAACTGGCGAATATCGTACGCGAGCGCTGGAAGGGCGTCTTGTTCTGCCTGATCGTCGCCATCCCCGCGACGTTACTCGGCAAACAGATTGAGGTGGTCGGTGGTCCGGTGTTTGCCATCCTCTTTGGCATGGTCCTGGCACTCGTCTTTCCCAAGAATCGTCGCGAACAGCTCGCCGCCGGTGTCACCTATACGTCTAAAAAAGTCTTGCAGTACGCGGTAATCCTGCTTGGCTTTGGCATGAACCTCTCGCAGATTCTGTCCAAAGGCGCTCAGTCGCTGCCGATTATCGTGGCGACGATCTCGACCTCGCTTGTCATCGCCTTCGTGCTCTGCCGCGTTATGAACGTGCCGGGCAAGATCGCGACGCTTGTGGGCGTGGGTTCGTCGATTTGCGGCGGTTCTGCCATCGCCGCGACCGCGCCCGTCATCGATGCCGACGATCGTGAGATTGCCCAGGCTATTTCGGTCATCTTCCTGTTTAACGTTATCGCGGCGCTCGTGTTCCCGACGCTCGGCGGCATGCTCGGCCTGACCAACGAGGGCTTTGGCCTGTTTGCCGGCACCGCCATCAACGACACCTCGTCGGTAACGGCTGCGGCGAGCGCCTGGGACAGTATGCATCCCGGCGCCAATGTGCTCGAGAGCGCCACGGTGGTCAAGCTCACCAGGACACTGGCCATTATTCCCATCACGTTGGTCCTCGCATGCTGGCAGATGCATCTGGCGCGCAAGGCCGGCGGCGACGCCAAAAGCACGTTCTCGCTTAAGCGCGCGTTTCCCATGTTCGTGCTGTTCTTTGTGCTGGCGAGCGTAATCACCACGGTGCTTCAGCTTCCTGCATCCATTACGGCGCCTATCAAGGAGCTGTCGAAGTTCTTTATCGTGATGGCCATGGCGGCTATTGGTTTTAATACCGATATCGTCGAGCTGGTCAAAAAGGGCGGCAAGCCCATCGCCCTGGGCTTTTGCTGCTGGATTGGCATTGCGTGCATGAGTTTGGGAATGCAGCACGTGCTGGGAATCTGGTAGAGAAGTAGCTTATTTGCGTGCTGCGTGCTGGCGAGCGCATGCCCGCGGTGGAGCGATAGGAGCTCTTGCGGGTATGGCTTGTCCGCAGGTTTATAGGTCCCGAAGAGCTCTTATCGCCCCGCCAGGATGGCGATGCGGGGCAACTCATATACTCGCAGGACGGCGGCTTCTGCCCTATAGTGTTTGGTGAGCAATATCGTTCAATTTTGAAACACTCGCCTGCGCGGCCGTCGGTGGCGGCGTGGCGCCGAGGACGGGGCGCAATATGAACAGTGACGCCAAGCTACAAATCTTGATCGAGGCCTTGGCTGCTGCCGGGGCCTCGGCGTTGGCAATCGATGGGCATGGACACGTGGCGATATCGACCATGGATGATGCCGCGCTCGAGCAAGATGTCGCGGCATTTGTCGCCGAGCGCCTGGGGCGCGTGGGCAACGGCATGCGCCTGGTGATGGGGCATGCGGGAGGGCGCTTGAGCCTTACGGTGCGTCCGGTCGCCAAGGAATACGGCGCGCTTTGGGTGGTCGTGGTCCGCGAGGTGCACGGTGTGGCGGCACACGCGGGTATTGAGTGGCTTAACGCAGATGAGGTCGAGGCGCGCTACGAGGCAAGCGCGTACGGTATTGTCGAGGGTGCCGCTGCGGTCGCTGGCCCCGTCTGCGAAAGCTATGCCCGCGGCGTGCCCCTCATGTTGGAGGGCGAGCTGAGTGCCGGCCAGGCGGAGATTGCAAAGCGCCTCTATCTGGATGGGCCTTATGCCGACGAACCCTTTGTGTCCGTGGCACTTGACGAGCTCACAGATCGCGGCTGGCGCCATCTGCTCAAAAGCTCGGAATCGCCGCTGTTCCAGGCAAGGCTGACCCTTTGTATTGGCGGCTGGCATGCACTTTCGCCGCAGCGTCTGCGCGAGCTTGTCTCTACGATGACCGACACGGCGCTGGCCGCACGTTGCCATGTGATTCTGACGGCAAACGATATGCCGGGCGGTGGCGAAAGCGATCAGGCCGCTTTTGTAACCGAGCGCTTGGCGTGCGCAGTAAGTGTGGCACCCGCGATTGCCGAGCAGGGTGGCGCATCGAAAAAGGTTGCGCAGTATTTGTCATATCTGTCAGATGTCTTTGGAACTGCCGCCCCGAGTATGTCCGAGGAGGCCGCCTCGACGCTCAACGGCTATCGCTGGCCACGCAACTATCTGCAGCTTCGCGAGGTCTCGGAACGACTCTATATATTAGTAGGGCCGGGTGTGGCGGAGCGCACGGTGGCGGAGGAGGTACTCGCCCAGGAGGACGTCATCAAAACCGCAACCTTTGGCGCTCCGACGCTCGACAGCGACCTGTATATCCTGCGTCCACTGGCCGACACCGAACGCGACATCGCACGGCTGGTCGTAGGCTACCTTCGGGGCAACCGGACCCGCGCTGCCGAGGTGCTGGGAATAAGCCGCACGACCCTGTGGCGCTTGCTGAAGGACGATGACCGCTGAGCGAGGCATCCGTGACCGCGTGCGGTGCGTGTGCTACAGTCCAAAGCAGTAATGTTTCGATTGTGTTACGGCGTGCGGGGGCGTATGGCGGAGACTTCAAAACCAAACCGGAATAGACGGAGCGCGGCTCCAGTTAACCGCCGCACGACGTCCCGGACGTGGGGCAAGCACGCGTCGGGGTTCGACGGTTCGTTCAAGCGCACCAAATACGGCTATCCTTCGGCAAGCGCTCGTTTGGCCATGCAGGCCGAGTCGTCGCTGCGGGGGCGCAAGCGCGTGGTGGGCTCTAAGCTCAAGCACGACGGAACGCTGGGCTACATTAGCCGCGGTGCGGCTCGCCGCAGTGGGCTCAATCCTGCTGGCTGGCATCGCTACGTGCCGATTGCATTTGTTGTTGCGGTGATTGTGATCGCACTTGCCGCACTTGGCTACGCTGGCGGCGGGGTCGACCTGAGTGCGATGTTCAAGTCTGCCGAGCTCGCGCATGCCGGCACGGAGCTTGTTGAAGGCGCTCAGGCCCAGACGGGCGTGGCGCCTCAGCGCGGTATTGTTGCCGCTGCCGCAACGATCGCCGATGCCCAAAAGGGCGAGGACACGGACAGCGAGGTTAGCGAAACCAGTGCAAACGGCGTGGATTCGCAGGTCACGCCCATAACACAAGGCCAATAAGTCACAGAACCATCACACTAAGTCGCTGTTTGGGGCCAATGAGTGAGCAAAAAAGCAGCAATGTTGTTTCATATGGAACTCATTAGTCGCAATTTGTAAAAAGGGCTATACTACTAGGCACTTAAAGGTCTACAAGCTGCAAGTTGAGGAGTACCTAACATGAAGAAGAGATTCATGGCAGCACTGAGCGTTCTCGCTCTTGCCCTGGCTCTGCCCGTGGCTGCTTTCGCCGCCCCGAGCCCGGCCAACACCACCGCCACCGGCGCCAACAACGTGACCGCCAGCGTTAACAACGCTAACGTCAAGGTTGTTTCCACCACCAAGAACGCCGAGGGCACCCCTGCCGACGCCAACGTGGTCGCTTCCTTTGAGATTACCGAGACCGTCGAGGGTACCGTTTCTGAGTCCAACCCGCTGACCGTCACCTTCACCCTTGGCAAGGCTTACGCCAACGCCAAGGTTACCGTCTATGTCCAGCACAACGACGGTAGCAAGGAGACCCTGAACCTCACTGCCGACAACAACGGCAATGTTACCTTTAAGGTCACCAAGCTCTCGACCTACACCATCGTGGCTGAGAAGACCGCTGCTGGCGCTGCTACCACCGACAACGGTGCTAAGTCCCCGGCGACCGGCGTGAACACCACCGCCGTTGCCGCTGTGGCTGCTGTTGCCGCTGCTGGCGCTGCCTGCGCTTTTGTTGCTCTTCGCAAGAACAACTAGCACACATACGGTTTCAACCGTAAGATTTGAGGACCCGTACTTGTGCGGGTCCTTTTTTTGGCCGATTTACAGGGTAAGGGAACACCATGGCACAGCAGCCGCAGGGCAAGCATATGGAAGTTAAGCATATGGACGACTCGGACAAAAAGCGTCGCGCCACGATACTCAAGGGCGTTTTCGTAGTGTTGTTGCTGGTCGCAGTCGGCTGCGGCGGCTACGTGCTCTATATGAATCATCTAGAGCAGCAGCGCGCCGAGGAGATGAGTGCAACGGGCAAGCCCGCCACGAAGGTCGAATCAAAGGGCAAGGAGCTGCCGGACAACCCCATCGACTTCGCTCCGCTCATTCAGGAGAATGCCGATATCTATGCGTGGCTCTACATTCCGGGTGCGGATATCAACACGCCCTTGCTGCAGAGCACGACGGACGACCTGTTTTATCTGGACCACGACAAGGACGGCAAGTACGACCCCTACGGCACAGCGTTTAGTCAGATGGCAAACGCGCGCGATTTTAGCGATCCCGTGACGGTAATCTACGGCCATGTGAACGGCGGCGTGTTCCACAACTTGCATAATTTTGAGGACGCGGACTTCTTTAACGAGAACGGCGAGTTCTATATCTACACGCCAGGCCATATTCTGACGTACAAGATTGTCTCGGCCTATCAATATGACGACCGCCACATTCTCAACTCGTTTAACTTTGCCGACCCTGCCGTGCGCCAGGACTACTTTAATTCGGTCTGCAATCCGGACGCATTGCTCAAAAATGTACGTGACGGCGTGACACTTGATGCAGATAGTAAGATTGTGCAGTTGAGCACCTGCATGCTCGATAGTTCGCAGGGCAACTCGCGCTATATTGTCAGCGGTGTGTTAACAAGCGACCAGGAGACAAAATAGTCATGAACCCCCGTGGCAAGCACTTTATCGATGCGGTGGATCCCGACGAAAATCAAGTAAACAATCCCGACCAGCCGGTTCAGGATGTGGCGGAGCCTGTCGAGCCTCAATGGGAGACCAAAGGCACTCCGACGCCTCAGCCTGACGAAAAATCCCAGAGCAAGGCCGAGGCTCCCTCCGACGCAACGGCAAAGACCGATGAAGCTGCGGCGCAGCCTGTTGATGAGGCAAAGTGGCCTTCGCTTGATGAGGCGGGACCTCAGCGTCGTCGACGCTCCAAAGAGTCGATTAAGCGCATCAAGCGCCGCCGCCGTATCCGCATACTGCTGATCGTGCTGCTCGTGATTGGTGCGGTTGCTGCTGCCGGCTGGGGCTTTGTGAATCACAGCGTGAACCAAGGCAAAAAGAAGATTGAGGAAAAGACGGAAAAGGTCATTAAGGCCAAGGGCGATACCATTACCTATAACGGCAAGAAGTATGCGCTCAACAAGCATATGGCTACGGTGGCGTTTATCGGTTTTGATGGCCGCAATAACGATGACGGCACCCAGAAGGGCCAGTCCGATACCGTGATGGTCGTAGCGCTTAATACCGACACGGGCGAGGCCCGCGGCATTATCATCCCGCGTGACAGCATGGTTGCCGTAGATACGTATTCCAATGGTTCGTTTGCCGGCCAGGTGACCGAGCAGCTGTGCTTGCAGTTTGCCTATGGCACCGATGGCGACAACTCATCGGCACTGACGGCCGCCGCTGCCTCGCGCGTGCTCGATAACATTCCGGTCGACTATTACTACACGCTCAATATCGAGGGCGTGGCTCCCATTAACGATTCCATCGGCGGTGTGACGCTCGTGCCTACGCAGAGCGTGCCGGGCACCTCGGTTGTCGAGGGTCAGGAGACCACGCTGTTTGGCAAAACGGCCGAAAAGTATGTGCAGTGGCGCGATACGACGAATTTGACGTCTTCGCTGGATCGTACGGCGCGCCAGGTGAGCTACGTGCAGGCGTTTGCATCGAAGGTGCTCAGCAGTGCCAAGAGCGACCCTGCCATGCTCATCAGCCTGTATCAGGCCATGGGCGACTATACGTGGACCAATTTGGGTCTCGATGAGTTCAGCTATCTGGCGACCACGATGCTCGAGCACGGCCTGACTTCATTTGATGTCGTGACGCTGCAGGGCACCATGCAGCAGGGCGACACCTTCGCCGAGTTCTATCTGGACCAGGACAACGTAAAGCAAACGGTCGTCGACACCTTCTATCATCCCGTTAATTAGCTGCCCAGGTGCCAGATGCCAACAGTGGCTCACTCGATGTCAGGCACCAACAGCGAGCGGGCCGCATTTGCGCCAAGGTGACGTGAAATGAGAGGGCGCTGACCTTTTGGTCGCGCCCTCGAAATTGAACGTCAGATTGGCGTGAATGCGGACCGCGCAGCGTCAACGGGTCCGCCGTTCGTTAGAACGGCGGAACATACACCACGTTGTCGCGGCGCGGCTTTGCCTCGGGAAGCGTGCCCTCGGCGTAGCCCAGAATGCAGTTGCCCACACCGCGCAGGCTTCCGTCGGCGGGCAGACCCCACTTGGCCAGCAGTTCCAGTCCCTCGGGTGAGTCAAAGACCTCGTGCGCGCGGTGAATCCAACACGAATCGACGCCCAGCGCATAGGCTGCGTTGAGCAGGTTGCCCATGGCGAGCGAGCCGTCTTCCAGGTGCGTGGGCACGCTGCGGTCGACGAGCACCACCACAACGGTCTTGGCGCCGTAGAAGGGATCTCCCTCGCTGCCCATAACTTGGGCGTTGAGCTGCGATAGGCGTTCGACGGTTGCGGGGTCGGTGACGGCGACGAACGTGACCGGCTGACGTCCCATGCCGCTCGGAGCGTACTGGCCGGCTTCGATAATGCGTGCGAGCTTCTCGGCCTCGACAGGGCGATCGCTGTATTTGCGGCAGCTGCGGCGGTGGATGAGCGCTTCGATGGTCTCCATGTGTCCTCCTGACGTTGGTTTCGATGCCTCGTTCTTACCCGCCGAACCAAAACCGTAATCGCGCCGTCGGCCCCAAACAATGCAAGCTACCAAGTGGAAAAGTTGGTTTGCATAAAACTTCAGCCAGAATGTGACAAACCGGTGGGATGATTAAACGTTTTATCCCGTCTATCCTGCGGTTTTTTACCGCTTGCCTAAATGATGCGCGCATAAGCTCTGATAAAGGTTTTACTAAAGGAGTACCAACGTTTATCAACGCGCCATGGTGGCGCCGGGCCAGGAGGTAACATCATGTTCCAGGCTGGAGATGTCGTCGAGACCGACTTCGAAGGATTTCTGAAGCTGCTGCGTTCCAAGACGCGCGCTTTCGTGTCGATCAACGATCACGAGTACTACATCACGCACACCGATGGCTATTGGCGTGTTCAGGATTGCGAGGCCCTCAACGATAAGGGCCACTTTACTGACTGCTCCGAGCTGGTCAACACGGTCTGCGAGGTCGTCGAACTGCCGTGGATCTGCGGCAAGAGCCTGCACGACAGCTTCTCGGGCGCCACGGTCTACGAGGCCGTCGCTGCTTAACGGCTAACAATCGATATTCTCTCGCAACCGCTGGCGCCGCCCCCGCGCCGGCGGTCTTTTTTGTCGATATGTTGCATAGGTCGCACGTCTTGTACGGCCGCCCTTGACGATAGTCAAAACTCGGACTAACCTGAAACTACAGTTAGTCAAAACTCGGACTATCGAATGGTGGGAGAGATGGATTGCACGGTTACGTTGGTCGATTTTGACCGGATGCTCAACGGGCTTGACCGTATCTATTCGGAGTTCGCGCGCACCTGCGGTCTTTCGGACTGCGCCTACTGGATACTCGTCGACACGAGTGCAGCGGGCGGAAGCGTTGCCGTGAGTCGGCTGACGAGTGAATGGTTCTACAGCAAACAGACCATCAATTCGGCAATCAAGACGCTTAGGGCGCGAGGGCTTGCGACGTTGGAGTTTGCCGAGGGCAGTCGTAAGAAGAAGGTTATGCGACTGACCGAAGAAGGTATGCAGTTTGCCAAGCGCTACGCGTTGCCGGCGCAAAAAGCCGAGCAACAGGCATTCGAGGCGCTCGAGCCGTGGGAACAGCGCGAGATCATGCGCTTGGTCGGTAAGTTCTCCCATGTTCTTAACGAAGAGTGCGAGGCATTTAAACGGCAAGTGGCCGCCGAGAACGAGGCTGACGATAAGGGCGAAGGGGAGACATGCGACTCTTAATGAGGTTTATGAGGCCGTATCGCGGGCTGATTGCGGTAACGCTGTTTGTGCTGATGATAGATAACGTCGGCACGCTGCTGGTGCCTACAATGTTGGCGAATATGGTCAATACTGGTATCACGACGGGTGATATCGACTACATCCTGCGCAACGGCCTATACATGTTTATCGCGACCAGCATGGCTAGCGGCGGCACGGTGCTGGGCTGCTATCTTTCAGCGCGCCTGGCCGCCAACGTGGCCTGCGATATCCGCAATGCCGTGTACGATAAGTCGCTCGAGCTGTCCGCCAGCGACTTTGAGCGCTTTGGCACCGGCTCGATGATCACGCGCTCGCTCAACGACATCAACGTGATCCAGCAGGCGATTCTGCAGACGATTCAGCTGGTGCTGCCGGTACCGTTCTTGGCCGTGGCGGGCATCATCTTTGCCTGGTTTATCGATCCTGCCATGGGCACGCTGCTGGGCGTGGTTGTTGCGATCGTGCTGGTGGCGGCGGTCTTTACCGTTGCCAACGCCGCGCCGATCTTTATGCGCCTGCAGAGCTTTATCGATCGCATGAACGTGGTGCTGCGCGAGAACATCGTGGGCGTGCGCGTCATCCGCGCATTTAACAAGGAGCGCCACGAGGAGCAGCGCCTGGACGAGGTGTTTAGCGATTACGCGGCCAATGCCATCAAGGTCAACCACCTGTTTGTGGGTCTCGACAGCTCCAGCTTCTTTTTGATGAACATTGCCGAGGTGGCGGTGCTGTGGGTGGGCGGCAACCGCGTGGGCGTCCATGCCATGCAAATCGGCAGCATCTCGGCCGTGCTGGAGTACGCGATCCTGATCCTGTTCTTTGTAATGATGGCGCAGATGGTGGTGCTGACGCTCCCGCGCGCCGCGGCGTGTCTCAACCGCGCGCAGCAGGTGCTCGAAATCGAGCCGAGCATCGTGGATGGCAAGGCTACGCTGGGCGACGGGACACCTGAGTCCGCAGACGGCGCTGACGCGGTGGCCGTGTTCGACCACATGTCGTTCCGTTTTGACGATGCCGACGAGGACGCCCTGTGCAACCTGAGTTTTGCCTGCCGCCGCGGACAGACGACCGCGATTGTGGGCTCAACGGGCTCGGGCAAGTCAACGGTGGCCAAGCTCTTGCTTCGCTTCCACGATGCCACGAAGGGCGCCATTCGCCTAAACGGCATCGATCTGCGCGACCTTTCGCAAGACGACATCCGCGGGCGTATCGCCTATGTACCGCAGAAGGCATGGCTGTTCTCGGGTACGGTGGCGAGCAACCTGCGCTTTGGTAACGAGGGTGCGACCGAGGCTGACATGCTCCATGCGCTGGAGGTTGCCCAGAGCACCTTTGTGCTCGACCAGCCCCAGGGGCTCGATACTCCGGTGGCCCAGGGCGGCACGAACTTCTCGGGTGGTCAGCGCCAGCGCCTGGCGATTGCCCGCGCACTCATGAAGCATGCCGATTTGTATATCTTCGACGACAGTTTTTCGGCCCTGGACTTTAAGACCGATGCGGCGCTGCGCCATGCGCTGCAGGACGAGACGTGCGATGCCGCGGTGCTCATCATCGCCCAGCGCATTTCGACTATTTTGCATGCCGATCAGATTGTGGTGCTCAAAGACGGCGAGGTCGTGGGCCTAGGCACGCATGACGAGCTCATGGAAACCTGCGAGGTGTACCGCGCTATCGCGGAATCGCAGATGAAGGGAGGTGAGTAGCATGACCGAGGAGCTCAAGAAGCAAGGCATCGCCGATGACGCCGCGGTTGCAGAGAGAGTTGAGGAGACAGGCGCCGCGCCCGACCTGGACGAAGCCGCCAAGGCAGCGGCGGAGCGCGAGGCTCGCCGCCAGGCGCTCTACGAGGAAAACGAGCGCGCCGAGGACGAGCGCGCCCGCGCCGAGGCGGAGCGCATGCGCGACATTGACGACGAGGACGAGGACGAGACGCCCCGCGACACATGGGCGACGGTGCGCCGCCTGTGGAGCGAGGCCGCCGGCGACCATTGGCGCTTCTATATCGTGTTCGCGAGTGTCGTGTTCTATGCCATCTTTAACACCGCGGCGCCAGCCTACAGCGCCCGCGTGATCGATGAGCTATGGGGGCACATGAAGGTGGCGTTTGCCAACAACACTACCTTCAGCATTACCTGGGAGAACTGCGGCAGGACCATCTTCATCTACTTTATGATCTGGACCGCCGCCGCCTCGTTCTACGCACTCCAGAGTTTTTTGATGTCGAGCGTTGCCGAGCGCCTCAACCTGCGCCTACGCAACCGCATCGCACAAAAGCTCAACCGTCTGCCGCTTGCCTACTTTGACGCGCATCGTCCCGGCGAGGTCGTCAGCCGTGCGACCAACGACTTGGACAAGATGTCCGAGAGCATGCAGCGCGGCCTGCTGCAGCTTCTGGTGTCGATCGGTACCGTGGTGGGCGCCATGAGCGTGATGTTCGTGTTTAGCGTGCCGCTCACGCTCGTCTTTTTGTTCTTTACGGCGCTTTCGCTGCTGGTGACGAAGGTCGTGTCGCGCCGCACGCACGATGTGACGGGCGAGCGCCAGGAGTGGGTGTCCAAGATTACGAGCGCGGTCGAGGAAGGCTACTCGGGCCGTCTGGTGATCCGTGCGTTTAACCGCGAGCGCCAGAGCTCTGCTGAGGTACACGAGGCTTCGAAGGAGCTGGCGCGCGTGAGCACCAAGGCCGACTTTATGATTAACGCCGTCGGCCCCGCGGTGCGCTTTATCGGCCGTTTGGCGCAGATCGTGATCGCGCTGGTGGGCTGCAGTATGCTGGTTGCCGGGCATATGACCATCGGCGTGTTCCAGGCGTTCTTCCAGTTTATCTACGAGGCGTCCGAGCCCATGACGCAGCTGTCGTTTACCTTTAACTCGCTGCAGAGTGCGCTGGCGAGTGTGGAGCGCGTGTTCGACCTGCTCGACGAGCCCGAGATGGAGGCCGATCCGTTGCCGGCGGCCGCCGCCAAGCTGCCGGGCAAGGTGGAGGGCCGTGTTGCTTTTGAGCATGTGCGCTTTGGCTATGCGCCCGACAAGCCGCTTATGCGAGACGTGTCGTTTACCGCCGAGCCGGGCCAAAAGATCGCGGTGGTGGGAACCACGGGCGCGGGCAAGACCACGCTCATCAATCTGCTCATGCGCTTCTACGAGATCGACGATGGCCGCATTACCCTCGACGGTGTGGACACGAGCCGCATGGACCGCGGCGAGTTGCGCCAGCAGTTTGGCATGGTGTTGCAGGACGCCTGGCTGTTCGATGGCACCATTGCCGAGAACATCGCCTATGGCTGTCCCGAGGCGGCGCGCGAGGAGATTGTCGCGGCCGCACGTGCCGCTCAGGTCGACTTCTTTGTGCGCACTATGCCGCAGGGCTACGACACGCGTGTGGCTAACGATGCCGAGAGCATCAGCCAGGGCCAACGTCAGCTGCTGACCATCGCGCGCGTGCTGCTCAACAACCCGGCGATCCTCATCCTGGACGAGGCGACGTCGAGTGTGGACACGCGCACCGAGCTCGCTATCGGCCGTGCCATGGACGCGCTCATGCGCGGGCGCACGAGCTTTGTGATCGCGCACCGTCTGTCGACGATCGTCGATGCCGACCTCATCCTGGTCATGGATCACGGCAATATCATCGAGCAGGGTACGCACAAGGAGCTGCTGGCTGCCGAGGGCGCTTATGCCGACCTCTACCTAAGCCAGTTCGCATAAGGTGACAAAGGGGCAGTCCCGCATGTCACATCAAAAAGAAGGCGCGCCGGGGGCGGATTCCCTGGCGCGCCTTTTGTGTTGGCGTTCATGCTGTGGCGGTTGCCCGCGGCCCTAGCGCTCGTCCACGAGCTTGGCGACGAGGGCTTTGAGCTCGGCCACCTCTCGCTCGAGTTCCTTGACGCGGCGGGCGTTTTCGGTGATGCCCTGGCGGTTGAGGGCGCTCTGCTCGGCGGCATCGTCGGGCATGTACTCGCGATGCTGCTTGGCGTCGAAGCTCTCCTCGAATACGCGGCAGCCGTTGCGCTTGATGATGCGCCCGGGCACGCCCACGACGGTGCAGTTGTCGGGGACGTCCTTGACAACGACCGAGTTGCCGCCGATCTTGACGTTGTTGCCAATGTGGATGTTGCCAAGCACCTTGGCGCCCGTGCCCACCGTGACATTATTGCCCAGGGTGGGGTGGCGTTTGCCGGTCTCGTTGCCGGTACCACCGAGCGTGACGCCCTGGTAGAGCACGCAGTTGTCGCCCACGATGGTAGTCTCGCCAATAACGACGCCCATGGCGTGGTCGATAAAGAAGTGCTTGCCGATCTGCGCGGCGGGATGAATCTCGACGCCGGTGATGTGGCGGGTGATTTGCGAGAGCACACGGGCGAGTGAGCGATGGCCGTGCTCCCACAGCCAGTGCTCGGGCACATGATTCCACTTGGCGTAAAGGCCGGGGTACGAAAGGAAAATGACCAGACCGTTTTGCGCGGCGGGGTCCTGCGCCTGGACGGTCTTGATGTCCTCGCGAATGGTATTGATAAAGCTCACCGGCCGCCCTCCCTTAGCGCCAAGGCAATGCGATTCACTAAAGTATAGCGATTCGCTAGGGATTAGGAAGAACAATCTTGGCGGTATTGCGCGACAGGTGTCAGTTATGCAAACTTGCTGGTAATGAAGTAAGACTTTTGAGGGGTTTGGCCCACGCTCGCGCCGCAACCGTATACTGGTCAACTTGGACGTGTCCGCGCCCACAACTGAGAGGTTTTACTTCATGGGTTTCATCAATTTTATCGCCGAGCTGCTTAAGGATCCGCGCACCGCGATCGCCAGCTGGATCGCCGCCGGCCCGCTCATGGCCTACGGCTGCGTGTTCCTGATCATCTTTATCGAGACGGGCGTGGTGTTCTTCCCGTTCCTTCCCGGCGATTCGCTGCTGTTTGCCTCGGGCTTCTTTGCCCATAACGGCGGCTTTAACATCGTGGCGCTTCTGGCCACCGCATGGGCCGCAGCCATCCTGGGCGATCAGTGCAACTTTATGATCGGCCACTTCTTTGGTCGCAAGATCATCGCCTCGGGCAAGGTAAAGGCCATGACGCCCGAGCGCATCAAAAAGTCCGAGGACTTCTTGGACAAGTGGGGTCACCTGGCCATCTTCCTCGGTCGCTTCTTCCCGTTTATTCGCACCTTTGTGCCTTTTATCGCCGGCATGGGTGGCATGCACTGGCGCAACTTTGTCATCTTTAACGTGCTGGGTGGCATTACCTGGTCGACGGTCTTTACGCTGCTGGGTTACTTCTTTGGTGGCATTCCGTTTGTGCAGGAGCACTTTGAGCTGCTGATCGTAGGCATCGTCGCCGTGTCGATCATCCCAACCGTGGTCGGTCTGGTCAAGGCTAAGCTGGGCAAAAAGAACGCCTAGCCCGAGCTTGTTTTCGGACGTTAATTCCAAGGCCTGTCATCGGATTTGATGGCGGGCCTTTTGTGTTGAAGGCAAATGAAAATACTTTACTTAGTTAAAGAAAAACGTTTTATCCAAGGCGTGCGGGGAGTACAATCACCTGCATGCGAATCGACGCGCCATCGGCTTTGATGCTGCCCGCGTGTCCTGCCCGGCTCTACGCTCCGGGTATGCGACGTTGCGACGCGGCCGGCTTCGGTCCTTGCGTGCGGGTTCGCGAGTATGCAACCGTGTATGTAAGGAGCGACATATGACTGTCGAGAAGAAGGATATCGATTGGGGTAGCCTCGGCTTTGGCTACATGAAGACCGATTACAGCTACGAGGCCCATTGGAAGGACGGCGAGTGGGACGAGGGCGGCCTGACCACCGACCACACCCTGCATGTCTCCGAGTGCGGTGGCATCTTCCACTATTGCCAGGAGGTCTTTGAGGGCCTGAAGGCCTACACCGCCGAGGACGGCAGCATCGTCTGCTTCCGTCCCGACATGAACGCCGAGCGTATGTATAACTCCGCCCAGCGTCTGGAGATGCCCCCGTTCCCCAAGGACAAGTTTGTCGAGGCCGTCAAGCAGGTTGTCTCTGCCAACGCCGCATGGGTTCCGCCCTTCGGCTCTGGCGCAACCCTGTATGTGCGTCCGTTTATGATCGGTTCCGGTGACGTGATCGGCGTGGCTCCCGCTCCTGAGTACACGTTCCGCATTCTCGTGACCCCGGTCGGTCCGTACTTTAAGGGTGGCCTCAAGCCCGTCAAGCTGCGCGTTTCCGAGTACGACCGCGCCGCACCGCACGGCACCGGTAACATCAAGGCCGGCCTGAACTACGCCATGTCCCTCAAGCCCACGATGGAGGCTCACCGCGAGGGCTATGCCGAGAACCTGTATCTCGACTCCGAGTCCCGCACCTATGTCGAGGAGACCGGCGGCGCGAACGTTCTGTTCGTGAAGGAGGACGGCACCCTCGTCGTCCCGCAGTCGCACACCGACTCCATCCTGCCCTCCATCACCCGTCGCTCGCTCGTTCAGGTTGCTCAGGACCTGGGCATGACCGTCGACCAGCGTCCCGTCGAGTGGGCTGAGGTCAAGGCCGGCACCTTTGTGGAGTGCGGCCTGTGCGGCACCGCTGCCGTCATCTCCCCGGTTGGCGAGATCGACA
>USHZ01000018.1 GCA_900554595.1 uncultured Collinsella sp.
CGATCACCAGATATTCGATTTCGCCCCAGCTGCGCCAGCAGAAAGTAAACCCCACAATGGCTATGGCGATGTATAGCAGCGCACGCCCCAGCCATTCCGGTGGTTTTCGGGGATCTCCTTTGGCTGGAAACAGGGTGCCGAGGTCCCATCACTGTTCGCTGGTGTTCGCACCGTTTTCGCTCTGCGTATTGTTCATTCGCTGTTCGCTGTCGCTCATGGCTCCCTATTGTAGCGATAGGCGTCGTGTACAGGCTGAGCTATTGTGGTAGTTATGCTGAACGTTTCAATTGTCATCCCCGCTTGGAATGAAGAGGAGCGTATCAACGATTGCCTGTTGAATGCCACTAGGCAGACCGTGATGCCCCATGAAGTGATCGTTGTCGACAATCGTTCCACCGATTCGACGGTGGCCATGGTGGAGCAGTTCATCAAAGACCACCCGGAAGCACCCGTCCGTCTGCTGCATCAGGATGAGGAGCAGGGGCTGATTCCGACGCGCGATTATGGTTTGAACCACACCACCGGCGACATTCTGGGCCGTTTCGACGCCGATTGCATGATTCGCCCGGATTGGGTCGAAGTGGTGTCCGGCATTTTCACTGAGGATCCGGAGGCCATGGGTGCCACTGGTCCGGTGATGTATTACGATCTGCCGAGCCGCCATTTTGGTTTGCGTGGGGATAATTCCACACGCAAGCGTATTTACAAGGCCGATGGCGGCCAGCCGTTGCTGTTTGGCTCGAATATGGCGGTCCGCGCTTCAGCTTGGCGCGAAATTTCTGACGAAGTGTGCCGAGACAAGGCCGATGTGATGCATGAGGATATCGATATTTCGCTGCATCTGCTGGGCAAGGATCTGAAAACCGTGTACTGCCCGCGTATGATCGCCGGCATCAGCCCGCCGTATGGACACGTCGCTCACGTCGTTCAACAATTACATGCGTCGTTTCAAGAACACGTTCGACGCGCATCCACAGCATTCGCGCAAACATAAGCCGGAGATTCTGCTCACCGCGCTATATCCGGTGATGCATCTGCTGTATCCGGTATGGCAGAAGGTGCTTGACACCGCCGATATCAATCCTGCGGAGGCGGCGTGGATCAACGAGCAGATGGAATTGGCCGAGCAGGAAGGCCGCGAATGGTACGATGACACTCCCACCGATGAGGAGTGGAGCGAAAAGCACGAGTAATTCCAATACTTGCGATTGATAATCACGGATTATTGTTTACATTGTTTCGATTAATCCGTAATTTATGTGCAGATATAAAAATCGTGGTGCGAATGCTTTGTGAAGTTTCGCACCACGATTTTTAATGCTTTCAGCGATGTTCTCTCACAATCGGGTTTCACTGCAGATTCGCTGCATGCGATTGCCGATTCGTGAGAGTTTTCGCATTACATCAGGCTCTTGTAGATGGCGAGGATGTCTTCTTCGGTGGCCTGACGCGGGTTGCCCGGGGTGCACACGTCGTTGAAGGCGTCGTGGGCCAGTGCTTCCAGATCGGCTTCGGTTGCGCCGACTTCGGAGATGGTGGTCGGGTTCTTCAGGTCGACGGTGAGCTTGTGCACGGCCTGGACGGCTTCTTCGCGAACCGTCTCGAGATCGCCGGTGTAGGCATCTTCGACACCGAAGGCGTCGGCGATGTCACGATACTTCTCGCCGGTGAAGTCCTTGTTGTATTCCATGACCGGTGCCAGCAGAATGCCGTTGGCAACGCCGTGGGCAACGCCGAGGCGGCCGCCCAGCGGGTGGGCCATGCCATGCACCAGACCGAGGCCGACGTTGGAGTAGGCCATGCCGGTGATGTAGGAGGCGTAGGCCATCTGCTCGCCTGCAGGAACGTCGCCGTCAGCGCTCTTGGCAAGGTTCTTGGCAATCATGCGGATGGTCTGCATGCTCAGGCAGTCGGACAGGCTCCAGGCGCCCGGAGTGATGTAGCCTTCAATGGCGTGGGTCAGGGCGTCAAGACCGGTGGCGACCTTGAGGCCGCGCGGCATGGAGTCGGTCAGATCAGGATCGACGAAGGCGACGATCGGAATGTCGTGCGGGTCGACGGCCACGAACTTACGCTTGTTGGCGGTATCGGTGACCACATAGTTGATGGTGGTTTCCGAAGCGGTGCCTGCGGTGGTCGGCACGCCGAAGATCGGCACGGACGGGTTCTTGGTGTCGGCAACGCCTTCCAGGGAGAGCACATCGGCAAACTCCGGGTTGGCGGTGATGATGCCGATGCCCTTGCAGGTGTCCATGGAGGAGCCGCCGCCGATGGCGACCATCATGTCAGCGCCGGACGCCTTGTAGGCCTCGACGCCGTCCTTGACGTTCTGGATGGTGGGGTTGGGCTTGATCTCGGAGTAGAGGCTCCAAGCGATGCCGGCAGCGTCGAGCTCGTCGGTCACCTTAGCGGTAACGCCAAACTTGACCAGATCGGGGTCGGAGCAGACGAAGATCTTCTTGTAGCCGCGACGCTGGAGCTCGCCGGGGATCTCCTTGATGGCGCCGGAACCATGATAAGAGATGGTATTGAGAACGAAACGATTAGCCATTGATAGCCTCCCATCGTGTGCGGGGCACCCATTACGCCCCGCGCTATGAGTCCCATCCTAACGCTTTTGAAACAAAAAACACGCGAGAACATCAAAAGTGTTAAAGCGTTTCAACAGAAGATGAAAATATAATGCGGCAAAGGGACAGCCCCTTTGCCGCATTCGGTTACTTTCGACAGCCCTCTTTCCAAGCCTCGGCCGCAACCTTCCAGCGAAAACGCAAGTCGCGCTCGCGGTCGATAAACATGATGGCAAACGCGACAAACAGCAGCACGCTCGCCACGACGATAGCGTGCAGGCCCATGCGCTCAATACACCAGTTGCCCAGCACAGCGCCAAACACAAAGGTAAAGATCACGCCAAAGTACAGCAGGCCGTTTTCCAAAAAGCCGCGCTTGTGGGTGATGATGTAATCGTCCACGTTTTGCAGCGCGTTGCGCAAGTTGCCAATGCACATGGTCGTGGCGATGCCGTGACCGTGAATCTTGCGGAAGCTCTCGACCTGCATGCCGCAGGCAAACGAAGTGAGGCAGTTGGCGAGCAGGTTGAAATCGCCGCCCGGGATAAAGCTCACGCCCAGCAAGATGACGGCTTCAAAAAACACCGTCACCTGGCGCCAGTGAATCACACTGCCAAACCGCTCGTGAACCAGGTCAGCAAGCATAATGCCCACGGCAAACGACACCACGGGAAAGAAATAGCGTCCCGCCAGCGCCCAGTTGCCCTCCGAGATGCTCACGCCCACCAGCAGGATGTTGCCCGTCTGCGCGTTGGCGAAAACATGGTCGCGCCCAATGTACGAATAAACGTCCATAAAGCCACCGGCGAGCGCCAGGATAATGCCCAGTTCGATGGACTCCGATATCTGTTTGGCACGCTGCATCGTCGTGCATCCTCCTTGTTGACGACCCTCTCGTGCGTTGGCGGACATATAGCCGCCGTTCATACTGTAACCCATTGACAACATGGCGTGCGCGCGAGACGAACCCTTCAGCGCAGGGATACACAGTCTGGAAACAAACGACACCCGCACCGACACGCCGATCCGCCAGCTCGTGTACTCCACCAGTCTTTTTAGCCCCGTCCCAAAAAGACTGGTTACAATTACGTGCAGCATACAAACACCGGGAGGGATCGTGGCAAAAAAGCCTCAGCACGCTCAGAACAACCAGCGCAGTCAGCAGGGCAAACAAGGCCAGCAGCAAAAGCGCGGCGGCAAGGCGCAGGCCACAACCGCCAAGGCCACACCCGCCCGCCCCTGGCGCCCGGGCCGCGATAAGTTCCTCCCCGTCAGCCGCGCCGACATGGATGCGCGCGGCTGGGACCAGTGCGACTTTGTCTACATCTGCGGTGACGCCTACGTGGACCACCCCAGCTTTGGTATGGCCATCATCAGCCGCGTCCTCGACGCGCACGGCTACAAAGTGGGCATCATCTGCCAGCCCGACTGGACCGACCCCGCCAGCATCACGGTGCTCGGCGAGCCGCGCCTGGGCTTTCTCGTCAGCGCCGGCAACATGGACTCCATGGTCAACCACTATTCGGTGACCAAGCACCGCCGCCACACCGACGCCTATACCCCCGGCGGCGAGGAAGGTCACCGCCCCAACCGTGCCGTCACGGTCTACGGCAACCTCATCCGCCAGACGTTCAAGGACGCTCCCGTCATCATCGGCGGCATCGAGGCAAGCCTGCGCCGCCTGGCCCACTACGACTACTGGCAGGACAAGCTCAAGCGTTCGGTACTGCTCGACTCGGGCGCCGACATCCTCATCTACGGCATGGGCGAGCACGCAATCGTCGAGATCGCCGACGCGCTCGACGCGGGACTGCCCATCGATCAGATCACCTATATCAACGGCACCGTTTACCGCACAGGCTCGCTCGACGAGGTCTATGACTACGACCTGCTGCCCAGCTGGGACGACCTCGCCGCCGACAAGCTCAACTACGCGCGCAGCTTTAACGTGCAGCAGCAGAATATGGACCCCATCACCGGCCATCGCCTGGTAGAGCCCTACCCCAACAGCGTCTATGTGGTGCAGAACCCGCCATCGGCGACGCTCACCACCGATGAGATGGACGAGGTGGCCGAGCTCCCCTACGCACGCGATTGGCATCCCGACTACGACGCGGCAGGCGGCGTGCCGGCCTTTGCCGAGATCAAGTTTTCCATTAGCTCAAACCGTGGCTGCTTTGGCGAGTGCTCGTTTTGCGCGCTGACCTTCCACCAGGGCCGCGTGCTGCAGATGCGCAGCCACGACTCAATTATGCGCGAGGCCGAGCTGCTCACGCGCGATCCCGAGTTTAAGGGCTATATCAACGACGTGGGCGGACCGACCGCAAACTTTAGCCGCCCAGCCTGCGACAAGCAGCTCAAGCACGGCGTGTGCAAGAACAAGCGCTGCCTGTGGCCGAGCGTATGCAAGAACATGGTGGTCGACGAGAGCGGCTACACGCAGCTGCTGCGCGACCTGCGTCAGCTGCCGGGCGTCAAGAAGGTCTTCGTCCGCAGCGGCATCCGTTTTGACTACACCATGGCCGACGCCTCGGACGAGTTTTTGCGCGAGCTGCTGGAGCACCATGTCTCGGGCCAGCTGCGCGTAGCGCCCGAGCATGTGAGCGACGCGGTGCTCTCCGTGATGGGCAAGCCGAGCCGCGCCGTCTACGACGCGTTCTGCCGTAAATTTGAACGCCTGAACCGCGAATACGGACTCAAGCAGTACGTGGTGCCGTACCTGATCTCGAGCCATCCCGGCTCGACGATGAAGGAAGCTGTGGACCTTGCCGAGGCCGTGCGCGACATGGGCTACATGCCCGAACAGGTGCAGGACTTCTACCCCACCCCGTCCACCATGTCGACCTGCATGTACTACACCGGCGTGGACCCACGCACCATGCAGCCGATCTACGTGGCACGCGACCCGCACGAAAAGGCCATGCAGCGCGCGCTCATCCAGTATCGCAAACCCGAGAACTACAAGCTCGTGCGCGAGGCGCTGGAAAAAGCCGGCCGCCGCGATCTGATTGGCTACACCAAGCATTGCCTGATTCGCCCCGTGCCCCCGCGCCCGGGCGAGACGTCTGCTGGCGGCGGACACGGCACCGGCAAGAAGGGCGGCAAGCCGCACGGTGGTGCTGGCGGCAAGGGACCCAAAGGCAGCAAGGGTCACGGCGGCATGTCGCGTGCGCAGAACACCGCAGGCCGCAACCGTGCAGCTCAGGGGCGTCAGGGTGCCAACGGAGGCGGGCGTCGTAACTAGGGCAGCGGTGCGCTCGCTGCGTCCATCCCACACGCGTGGCGCAGCGAGCGCATTGCCTCAACGAGGATGACGCCGGCGATAGCGACCGTGATTGCCACGTCGAACGGCGTGTTTACAAACCAGAGCAACGTCATGAGATACGACCCGGCATTAAAGGCAAAGTGCAGCAGGATCGTGTAGCGGAGCTTTCCGGTCGTCACAAGCACCCAACCAAAGATGAGGCCGGCGGC
Organism: uncultured Collinsella sp.; assembly: GCA_900554595.1. Taxonomy (GTDB): domain Bacteria; phylum Actinomycetota; class Coriobacteriia; order Coriobacteriales; family Coriobacteriaceae; genus Collinsella. The sequence goes on from USHZ01000018.1 coordinate 6,045, forward strand.
ACCCGCGTAGCAACCCTGCACCCAATTCATGTGCATAAAACCGAAGATTGCCGCCTGCAGCACAATCGCCGCGGCGATACCCCACGTGCTCGGGGCCGCCCAGGGCACCATGGCGCCGTCCTGCGCGCTCGCACGACGCCGGCGTTTCCAAAGTGGGCGGCACTGCGGATTAAACGCTCGGAGCGAAAACTCAAAAATAACGCCGCGCACCAGCAACTCCTCGCAAAACGGAGCGCCGAGCACCGTGGTCAGGACGGCAAGAAGGTTGGTATCGCCCATGCCCGTTTCCTCGACAAGCTCGCTGTAGTCGGCCGCGGCATCGGGCAGCAGCGACAGCACGGCGTCGGTCACGTAGCCAACGACCACCTGCAGGGCCAGGCCAATCACGATAACGCAGACGATGCGTTTCCACGCCCCACGCTCTCCCCCGCCGAGCGGGCGCTCGCCCTGCCGGCGTGCCATAAACGAACGCGGCCACAGATAACGCCACCACAGCAGCGCCATTAAAAACGATGCCGTCTGCGCGACGGCCTGAAGCAATTGAATGTCGAGGTCATCGAGCGAAAAACCCATGAACACCGACGCGACGCCAAGGGCGGAGAACAAAACGACGCTCAGGGCAATATCGGCAGCGACGACGCCAAAACAGGCAAGCGCCCAAATCATCGCATTGAGCATGCCAACCTCCTCAAAACCGTTCCCTAGTTCTACCACAACTCGGCAGAGAGCTGATCCCATGGGGACGGAGGAAAACGGATCACTTATTGATGAGAATCAGGCGCAGTGCCAAAGGCCCCGCTGGGCGAGATGTCGAACGGGAAGGTGCCGCAGCGATTGAACGCGGCGATAAACATGCGGATGGCGTTGGACGGCGTGGTGCCCACGAGCTGGGTTGCCGCCGCGAAGGCTGCCTTCTCCTCGGGCAAGACCTTCGCGACTACGGGGGTCATGTGTTCTGCCATGGCGCTTCCTTTTTGAAACGACGGTAGTGCGGATAGATGCGGGCCACGCGGCTGGGCGACGGGCTGTGAAGGCAACCCGATTGGCCCGCATCCAGAGTTTGTTTCTGCGGCGTTGGTATTACTTGGTATCCCTAAGTATTACCCCGCAGTTAGAATACCACACTCGACCCCATGGGGACGGAGGAAAACGAATCATTTTGTTGCTGAGTTAGTTTTTAGAGCGTGATGATGCCCGAGATATCGAGGGTCTGAGCGTCGGAGACGTCATGTGTGGCGAGCAAGAGCGTGCGGCCGTCGAGCAGGTCGAGCACGACCTTGGTCGTCGCATCGCGCGCGGCGGCATCCAGGCCGGTAAAGGGCTCGTCAAGAATCACCGCGCCGCCCGGGCACAGCAGGGCGCGGGCGATCTCGACACGACGGCGCTGTCCGCCCGAAAGCTCGGCCACGCGAGCATGCACATCGATTCCCGGCACCAGCAGGCGCAGCAATGCCGCGGCGCTCGAAGCGTCCACACGCGCTTCGGCGCACACCAGCACGTTATCCAGGGCCGAGGCGGACTCGACCAAGCGTGCATCCTGAAACACCATCGAGCACGGCGCGCACTCCCCCGCTGCCAACGAAAGCAGCGTCGACTTGCCCATGCCCGAAGCGCCCATCACACAGATACGCCCACCCGCAGGCACGTTGAGCACCAGACCATCCAGCGCCGGCGCCCAGGGCGCGCGATCGCCCACGGCAAGCGCAAGCTCCGCCGCAGCGCCATCGCTCACAGCCCCCGCACGCCCGCGCAATCCATGCCCATGTGCCCGCACGGCAACACGCCACGCCACGGGTCCCGAAACCCGCAGCAGCCACACCAGCACGCGCTCGCACGCCCACGAGGCGGCAACGACCAGCACGGTCCACGCCAGCAGATCAGCCGTCTCGATCAAAAGCTTTGCCTGATAGATGCGCTCGCCCACGGTGCCTGCCGCCATGCCGATCAGCTCGGCTGCCACGCCGGCCTTCCAGCTCATGCCAATCACGGCACGCGCACACGAAAGCACAAACGGCAGGACTTCGCGCCAGGTATGGGCGCAAAACAGTCGCCATCCCCGCACACCATGCAGGCGAAACATCTGCTCCAGCGGCTTATCCACTTGTGCCAAGCCCTCGGCCAGCGAAAAATACACGCCCGGCAGCGCCATCAAAAAGACGGCGGCGATGCTCACGCGCGCCGATCCCAGCCAGATAAGCAACAGGACCACCACGCAGGCGACCGGCGTCGCCTTTACAAACGACAGCGCCGGAGCCACCAGGCGTGCAAACGCCCGCGAGCGTGACGAAATCCCGGCAAGCACGCCACCACACACCGCGGCAAGCGCCAGCCCGCCCAGTATCCGCGCGCCCGAGCCCGCCAAAATCGCCCAGGTACCGCCATCGCACACCAGACGCAGCAGCGCCAAGGCAACCGCATCCGGCCCCGGCAAAATCAACGGCTGCGCCACCAGCGCCGCCGCCAGCATCCACGCGGCAAGCCAAAAGGCGGCGACGGCACCTGCTGCCGCCACCGCCTTCATGCACTCTGTCATTTGTCGAGCAAACGCACGCACGGGCTACTCCAAGTAGTAGAAATCGTCAGCCGGGAGCTTGCCGCCCACGGCGCTCGCATCCGCATCGGCCAGCACCTGCAGGTACCCACCGAGCGCCGCCTTCATATCTTTCCCCGTCTGGCAGACAAGCATGCACCCGGGAATCGCCTTCTCGGCAATCTTGGCGTTGTCGACGATACCGGCATCGACCACGGCCTGTGCCCAGTCTGCCGGCGCCGCATTGACAGCCTTAACGCTCGCCGCATGGCAGCTCAAGAACTCCGCCACGGCCTCGGGATGTTCCTCGGCAAACGCGCGGCGCACCACGGTCACACCCGTCAGCAACCGCGAACCAGTGTCACCTGCCAGCTCATCCCACGCATCGGTCAGGCTCACCGGCGCCGACAGTTTGCCTTCGCTCTTTGCGATGGCAGCGGTCTTGAACGGCTCCGGCAGCACGCCCACGGCGGACGGGTCGGCAAGCAGGGCCGACAGCACCTCGGTGGGCTCGCTCTTAAACTCGAGCGTCACCTGGCCGGTCAGGCCCGCGCGCTCCAGCAGGTAGTTCATGACGTACTCCGGCGTGGTGCCCTTGCCCGTCATGTAGACGGTATGGCCCGCCAGATCGCCAAACGAGGCCACACTCGCGTCGCCCGTCACAACGTTCAGCACGCCCAGCGTGTTGATGTCGATGACCTGCACCGCGCCCTCGGTCTTGTTGTAGAGCACGCTCGCCACGTTGGCGGGCACCAGGGCAATGTCGATATCGCCCTGAATGACCTTGGGCACAATCTCGTCGGCGGCAGTGTTGATCGCAAAGTCGAACTCATTGTCCGTCTCGCCATCGGCAGCCTGGTCCATAAACTGCACCAGGCCAATCGAGGTCGGCCCCTTGAGCGAGGCGACGTGTACCTCGACCGGCTCTGCAGCAGCACCGGCGCCGTCCGTGGCAGCCGAGCCCGCGGCGGACCCGGCACCGGCAGCCCCGCCGCCACAGCCCGCGAGCGCAAGCGACAGAGCGCCCGCGGCGAGCGCCGAGGCAAACCCCCGGCGCGACAGCTCAACATTAAACGCGCGCATCGTTAGCACGCCCCCTCGTTGGGCATCGTCCATGCGTGATGGTCGGTATGCAGCAGGTCCTCGGCCAGCGGCGAGAGCGGCTCGCCCAAGAACTCGCGGTAGCACGCCTGGACATCGGGATTCTCGTGCGAGAAGCGAATGTCCGCAGCGGCATCCAGGCCCCACAGCACCTGACCGCGCTCGGCTGCCAGCTCGCAGCCGTCGTGGATGGGCTGACCGCCGCCACCGACGCAGCCGCCCGGGCACGCCATGACCTCAACGAAGTCATAGCTCACGCGGCCGTCGCGAATCGCGTCGAGCAGACGAGCGGCGTTGCCCAGCCCGTGCGCCACGGCGACGCGCACCCTGGTGCCATCGATATCGGCCACGGCTTCCTTCCAGCCGTCGAGTCCGCGCACGTCGGTAAAGAAGTCGGCGTCGGGGTTCTTGCCCGTCACCAGGTAATAGGCCGAGCGCACGGCGGCCTCCATCACGCCGCCCGTGGCGCCGAAGATCACACCCGCGCCCGTGCCAAAGCCCAGAGGCGCGTCGAGCGGCTCCTCAACCAGCGTGTCGACGCTCACGTGGCTCGCGCGGATCATGCGCACCATCTCGCGCACCGTCAGCGCAACGTCCACGTCGGGTGAACCTCCCTCGCCCACCATGCTCGGCAGCGCACACTCGGCCTTCTTGGCCGTACACGGCATCACGGACACCACAAACAGACGCTCGGGCTCCACGCCCAGCACCTTGGCGTAGTAGGTCTTGGCGATGGCGCCGAACATCTGCTGCGGCGACTTTGACGTGGACAGGCTGTCGACAAACTCCGGATAGTGTGCTTTCACAAAGCGTACCCAGCCCGGGCAGCAGCTCGTGAACATGGGCCAGCCGCGGCTGTCACCTTCGCCCGTGGCGGCCTTACCCAGGCGCTCGAGCAGCTCGGAACCCTCCTCCATAATGGTGAGATCGGCCGAGAAGTCGGTGTCGAACACGTACTCAAAGCCCACGCGGCGCAGTGCGCAAGCCAGGCGCTCGACGGTGGCCTCCTCGCGCGGAATGCCGAGCTCCTCGCCCCAGGCGCTACGCACGGCCGGCGCAATCTGCACCAGCACGATCTTGTCGGGATCAGCGATGGCGTCGAACACGGTCTCGGTATCGTCACGCTCGCGCAGGGCGCCCGTCGGGCAATGCGTGATGCACTGACCGCACGCGACGCAATCGGTCTTGCCGATCGGCGCACGCCCACGGGTACCCACGGCGGTATGCGTGGCACGGTTGGTCAGGTCCCAAATCCCTAAGCCCTGCACGCTCTCGCACACCTTGATGCAGCGCATACATTTGATGCACTTGTCGTTATCGCGGATGATGGGGAAATCGAAGTCCCAGCCCTCGCGTGCCAGGTGCTGTTCGTACGGCAGATAGAAGATGCCCAGGTCGTTGGCGATGGTCTGCAGGTTGCAGTTCCCACTGCGCACGCAGCTCGTACAGCGCGAGTCGTGCTGGGACAGCAGCAGCTGCACGTTGGTGCGACGCGCCTCGCGGGCCTTGGGGCTGTTGGTGTGGACCACCATGCCGTCGAGCACGTAGTTGTTGCAGGCGGCAACCAGCTGGTCGCAGCCCTCGACCTCGACCACGCACACGCGGCAACCGCCAATCTCGTTCAGATCGCGCAGGTAGCACAGGGTGGGAATCTGGATGCCGACGGACTTGGCCGCATCCAGGATCGTGGTGTGCTCGGGCACCACGACCTCGCAATTATCGATCGTGAGCTTAACCATGTTGAGTGCTCCGCTTTCGGTGTTGTCGCTGACAGTGGTTTTGTTGGGCTCTACCATTCCAGGTTCCTCCCTCCGCGGAACGCGCCAAAACCAAAGTGGTCGCAACGCAGGCAGCGGCTTGCCTCCTGGCGTGCCTCCTCTTCGGTAAGGCCCTGCTCGACCAGATTCCAATCGTGGATGCGCTCGCCGGCCTCGCGCTCGCCCAGCTCGCAGCGGCCGCACTCGTGCTTGCCCTTGAACTGCACGGTCGGCAACTCAACGTCGAGCTTGATCTTGTGGTCAAAGCCCAGGTAGCGGTCGATATTTGCCGAAGCAACGCGACCGGCGTTGATGGCTCGGATGACGGTGGCGGGACCGGTCTGGCAGTCGCCGCCGCTAAAGAGACCATCGAAGTTGGGCACGGCGCCGTCCGAATCGGTGACGACGCGACCCCACTTGCAGGCGATGCCCATGTCCTCAAACGGCTTGGAATCGATGTCCTGGCCAATGGCCACAAACACGCGCTCGCAGGGAATGACGCGCTCGGGCGTGGCGGCGGCACGCGGGGCCGGACGCCCACGACGGGGCTCGCCGATAATCTGCGGCTGCACGCGCAGGCCGCTCACGCGACCGTCCTCGCCCGTCTCGATAGCGAGCGGGGCCGTGAGCTCCAGAACCTCGCAGCCCTCGGCCTGGGCGCCGGCGATCTCGGCGTCCTGTGCCGTCATATCGCAGATGCGACGGCGGTAGACGATGCTCACCTTTTCGGCACCGCAGCGCACGGCGGAGCGTGCCACGTCCATGGCCACATTGCCGCCGCCGATGACGCACACGCGCTGGCCGCTCAGGTCGGGCAGCTCATCGTCGCCGATGGCGCGCAGCATCTTGACGGCCGACTCCACGCCGGGCGCCTCTTCGCCCGGAAGGCCGAGCTTCTTATCGCTGTGGGCGCCAATGGCCAGGTAGACGGCATCGAACTCGTCGCGCAGGCGGGCAAGCTCCTCGCCGTTGACGGAGTGGTCGAGTTCCACGTCGAGGCCGGCGCTCAAGATCCAGTCGATCTCGGCCTGCAGGCGCTCGCGCGGCAGGCGGTAGCTGGGGATGCCGTAGCGCAACATGCCGCCCAAGTGGTGACGCTGCTCAAAGATCGTCACCTTATGGCCCATCACGGCCAGGTAGTAGGCACAGGAAAGGCCGGCCGGGCCGCCACCAATCACGGCGATGCGCTTGCCGGTGTTGTCGGCCACGCTGGGCTTGTAATCGTTGAGGTCACTGTGCTCAACAGCAAAGCGCTTGAGGGCGAGGATGTTCATGGGATCGTCGACCATGCCGCGACGGCAGTGCATCTCGCAGGGATGCTCGCACACCAGGCCGCAAACGAGCGGCAGCGGGTTGTTCTTGCGGATGACCTTGACGGCATCGGCATAGCGGCCGGCCTCGACCAGCGAAATGTAACCGGGAATGTCGACGTGCGCTGGGCAGCCCGAGACGCACGGGACGCGGGCCTCGCGGTCAAAGCCACAGGAGTGTTCGCGGATGTGGTGCTCAAAATCGTCGCGGAAACCGCGGATAGCCGTAAGCGCCATAGCGCCGGCCTCGTAACCGATGGCGCAGTCACTTGAAAGATAGATGGTGCGAGCCGTGCGCTCGATCAAGTTGAGCGTGGACTCGTCGGCGCGGCCCTCGAGCACATCGGCGAGCAGATCGCTCAGCGCGCTCAGGCCCACGCGGCAGGGCGTACACTTGCCGCAGCTCTGCGTCGAGCACAGGTTGACGAGCGCCGCCGTAAACTCAACGGGGCACGGGGCGAGCGAACTCACCGCCAGACGGCGTCCGAGCGCATCGTGCAGGTCGTCCATGACGGCCTGAGCGTGGCTGCGTTCCATTACATGCAGTCGTGCCATAAGATCCCCTCTCATGCGGCAGCCCGGAGGCGAGGCCGGGCGAAAATGCTACATGCAACACACTGACCTAAAAAGTTGTTTGGCAACAACACGGTTCGGCAGGCGGTATGAAATGTCGTCCTTAGCGGTGAAAACGAACATTTCCGCAGATAAATGCCATATTTGATAAAACGCGTTACCAAATGAAAATGCCCCGCCCACGCAATCACGTGGACGGGGCATTGCTCCAGGTATGCTGTCAGCGACCCTGTTGCTTTTACTTAAGCTCGGGCCAGTAACCCTTGTTGGCCTCGATCATGTCGTCGAGAACTTCCTTGGCGACCTTCATCGACGGCACGGTCTTGTTCAGCGTAAAGGCCTTGAGAGCCTTCTCGTACGAACCCTCGATCGTAGCCTCGACCACGAGCTTCTCGGAGTTCAGCTGCTGCATCATGAGGCCCTGCTGGAACAGCGGAATGTTGTCGCGGCTGATGACCTCGGGGCCGTTCTTGCCAATGTAGGCAGGCAGCTCGACCATGGCGTCGTAGGGCATGTTGGGGATAGCGCCCTTGTTCTCGCAAATGACCAGGAAGCGCTGCTTGGTGTCGTTCTTCAGAGCGATAGCCAAGTCGGCAATCCAGTCGCCGTGGCTGCCCGCATAGAACGTGCTCTCGTCGATCTCGCCCGTCTTCTCGTAGTGATCGATGCCATCAAAGAGGTTCTTCTCGCGCGTCTCCTCGACCTCATTCGCACGGGTGCGCTCAGGGTTGGAATGCTCGACGAACTCCTTCTGCTGCAGGTAGTAGTTCAGGTACGTGTTGGGCAGGTACTCCGGGAAGCACTCCATGATCTCGTACTCGCCCTTCCAGACGTAGTACCAGCTGCCCTTGGTGTGGCGGTTCTGCTCGGGGTGCTCGTCGGCGGTCTCCTCGGGCTTCTTTGCCATGAGCGAGCCCATGCCCTTGAGGTAGGAGTCGGGCAGCAGGATCTGGTGCTCCTTGATGTACTCGCGCAGCTGCGGGAGCACCTCCTCGCCCTTGTGGCGGATCGAGGTGAACCAACCAAAGTGGTTGAGGCCAAAGTAATCGTACTCGACATCCTTCTTGTCGATATCGAGCGCGGCGCAAACCACGTCGATGATCGCGATCGGCATGTCGCAGATGTTGATGATGCGAGCGTTGGGACGCAGCACACGGCAGCCCTCGGAGACGATGGCGGCAGGGTTGGAGTAGTTGAGAATCCAGTAGTCCTTCTTGGCGTACTTCTCAACGTCATCGATCAGCTCGACCATGGGGAAGATGGTGCGCATGCCGTAGGCAAGGCCGCCGCAACCGCAAGTCTCCTGACCCACGCAGCCGTGACGCAGGGGGATCTTCTCGTCCTGCTCGCGCATGGCATAGCCGCCCACGCGCATCTGGGCGAACACGAAGCTCGCGTCGGTAAAAGCCGTCTTTTTGTCGGTGGTCACCGTGAGCTTGATGTCCAGGCCGAGGTCCTCGTGCAAAATCCAGTCCACGAGCACGCCGATCTTGCGCTGGCGCTCCTCGTTGATGTCGTACAGACGAATCTCATCAACATCGAGCTCGTCCTTGCGCAGGGCGATGGACTTGACGATGCCGGGGGTAAAGGTGGATCCGCCACCACACAGAGTAATGATCATTGTTTACTGCTCCTTCTCAATTGCGTTTTCGACCTTGTCGCGCATCTCGGCGACCTTCATGCCAAAGATGATCTGGATATTATTGCCGTTGCGGTTGATGCCGCTGTTGGGCACGTGGTTGATGAGGTCCTCATTGATGAGGTCCGGGTTCTTAACGTTCACGCGGAGACGCGTAAAGCAGTTCTCGAGCTCCTCGATGTTGTCCTTGCCGCCAAGACCTGCGACCAGGTCGGCAATACCCGCATCGACGCCCTCTGCGGGAGCTGCGGCAACAGCGCCCTGCTTCACCGCGACAGACGCGGCGGCCTCGCCCTCGGCAACGGACTCGGCGAGCTCGGACTCCTCCTCGCGACCAGGCGTGTGGAGGTTGAGCTTCTTAATAAGGAAGGTGAAGAGGAAGAAGTACAGAGCGGCGTTGACGACTCCAAGCACCAGCATAACCGGCCAGTTGGTCTTGTCGACACCGAGGACCAGGTTGGAAACCACGATGTTGATGATGCCGCCTGCAGTCGAAGCGGGCACGGAGAGGACCTTGAGCAGGACCAGGAAGATGCCGGAAAGAACCGAGTGAACGACAAAGAGCACGGGAGCGGCAAAGACAAAGAGGAAGTCCATGGGCTCGGTCACGCAGGAGAGCACGGCGGTGATGATCAGCGGGATGATAACGGCCTTGGTCTTATCCTTGTTCCCCTTGTAAGCGGTGAAGATAAAGGCGAGACCGATGCCGATGTAGGGCCACAGGTTGTTGAAGGTGTAGCTGTTGAAGTAGGTGCTATCGGAGAAGGGCTGGCCCGTCATTGCCATCTCGGCAACACGGATGGGATAGGCGCCGGCGATAACCTGATCGCCCAGCGTCAGGGTGCCACCCACATCGGAGAACTGGAACGGGGTGTAGATGAGGTGGTGCAGACCGGTGGGAACGAGCAGCTTGTTGAGCATGCCGTAGATAAACAGACCGATGTTGCCCGACTCCTTAATGATGCCGGCAACGGAGGAGATGGCGCCCTGAACCGGAGGCCAAACGATGCAGAAGCCAGCGCCCATGATCCAGGAAATGATGATCATGATCAGGAACGGGAAGCGAACGCCCGAGAACATCGAAAGAGCAATGGGGAACTGCTTGTTCGAGTACTTGTTGAACACGGCACCGGTGATGCAACCAAGAATGATGCCGCCAAACACGCCGGTATCGAGCACCTGAATGCCCATAACGGTGCTCTGGCCGGTTCCGGTAAGGCCGAGCATGCCGCTCGCTTCGGCAAGAGAGCCGGTGGCGTTGAGCACGATGTTGTTAGCCTGCAGGAACAGGAAGAACGACATCAGGGCGATCAGCGAAGCATGGCCCTTGTTCTTCTTTGCCATGGCACCGGCGATGCCCACGCAGAACAGAATCGAGAGGTTGTTGATGATAAACATCAGCGACTGGTAGACAACGGCGCCCACAAGCTGGAACGGACCGGAGCCCAGTACGGGGACCAAAGCGCAGATGGTCTTGTTGGTCAGAATGATGCCCACGATGAGCAGAATGCCGGCAACCGAGAGATACATCATCGGCTGGACGATCGACTTCGCGAACACCTCCAACGGCGCTTTGAAATTGAACTTCTTTTTTGCGGTCATAGCGGTACTCCCCTTCCTTTTCCGCAAATTAAGACAGATGTGCCCTAGACAAGACCGTGAGCCTTGCCTTATATCAATCGATGTGTGGGCACGTTATGCCTAGAGACCAGGTTCTCCAAGCAGGTTAACAATGTGATATGCGAGATAACTCTTCTCGGCATCGGTAACGACAACGTTATAGGTAGACGACAAGTGGGCGGCTATGGCGTCCGCGCACGAGAACGCGCACGGATACTTAGTTTCATCGATTCGGAACAGCGCATCGTCATTGATCTGCCCGGCCGCGGGGTCAAGCGCCCGCTGTGCGAAAAACTGCAGGTGGCGGACGAAACGCTCATAGGGCAACGAGGTGTCGTCGAGGGTCGCAGCGTAACGATCGGAAACAATTGCGAGTACGTCGCGAACAAGCTGAACCGAGATGATGAGACGGTCGGAGCGTTGCGGCATGGTGGCGTTGACGATATGCAGCGTAATAAAACCCTGCTCTTCTTCGCTCATCTGGATGCCCATATACTCCTTGACAATCTGCAGCGCACGGCCCGCAAGCGCATACTCCTTGCGATAGAACTGCTGGATCTCGAGCAGCAACGGATTCTCACAGGAGACGCCCTTGCGCTCGCGCTCCAAAGCAAGGCCGATATGGTCTGCGAGAGCAATGAGGATCTTGTCGTTGATATCAACATTGAGCTCTCGACGGAGCATCTGAACAATGTCTTCGGCAATCACGAGGTTGACGGTGGGGATGGACTCCAAAAGATGTGCCAAGCGGTCAATCGTACGCGAATCCTGAGAAGTGCCCTCCTGCAGCGCATAGG
>USHZ01000019.1 GCA_900554595.1 uncultured Collinsella sp.
GACCCCTGCGTTCAGTTTGCGATGGCGGCTTCGGACGAGGCCATGCACGATGCGGGCTTTGATGTCGAAGGCGCCATCGATCGCGAGCGCCTGGGCGTCTACGTGGGTTCAGGCGTGGGCGGCATGCAGACGCTTGTCGACAACGTCCATACGATTGCCGACCGTGGGCCCCGCCGCGCATCGCCTTACATGATTGCGATGATGATTCCCAATATGGCTTCGGGCAATATCGCGATCCGCCACAAGGCAAAAGGCCCGACCCTGCCCGTGGTGACCGCGTGCGCGACCTCGGCTCATGCCGTGGGCGAGGCGTTCCGCGCCATCAAGCATGGCTATGCCGATGCGATTCTCGCCGGCGGTGCCGAGGCGGCCATCATCCCCGATGCCGTTGCGGGCTTTACGTCCTGCCGTGCACTCACTACCAATCCCGATCCTGCGACGGCTTGTCGTCCGTTCGATGCGAATCGCGACGGCTTTGTGATGGGCGAGGGCGCCTGCGTGCTCGTGCTCGAGAGCATGGAACATGCGCAGGCGCGCGGTGTGCACATTTATGCCGAGGTCGTGGGCTACGGCAACACCGATGATGCCTATCACATCACGAGCCCCGATCCCGAGGCTGCCGGCATTGCCCGTGCGATATCGCTGGCGGTGGCCGAGGGCGACGTTAAGCCTTCCGAGGGCCTCTACATCAACGCTCACGGCACCTCGACTAAACTCAACGATTCGTCCGAGACGGCGGGCATTAAGCGTGCGCTCGGCGAGGACGCGGCGCGCGCGGCGCACGTCTCGTCGACCAAGTCGATGACCGGCCACATGATCGGTGCTACGGGTGCCATCGAGGTCATGGCCTGTGCCATGGCGCTCGAGCAGGGCGTGGTGCCCCCGACCATTAACTACCACACGCCCGATCCCGCCTGCGATCTTGACTACACGCCTAATCGAGCGGTTCGCGCCGACCTTACCTGGGCGCTTTCGACCAACCTGGGCTTTGGCGGGCACAACGCCGCCATTGCGCTGCGTAGATATACGAGGAGCTAGAGCATGGATTCCAAAAGACTTGCCGAGATAGCCGATGTTATGGAGGACCGCGGCCTCACGCGCGTGCGCGTTGAGGAGCCCGATGGCACCGCGGTCGAACTCGAGCGCGCGAGCGCCGCACAGCCGGTTGCCGTGCCCATGCCCATGCCGAGCGCCATGGCCGCTCAAGTTGCAGCTCCCACAGTCGCGCCTGCCGCACCGGAACCTGCCGCGCAGGCACCTGCCGCCGCGTCGGAGCCTAAGGGCACCGAGGTGACTGCTCCCATGGTCGGCGTTTTCTATGCTGCCCCGGCGCCGGGCGACGAGCCGTTTGTGCACGTGGGCTCCAAGGTCAAAGCCGGCGAGACCCTCTGCATCATCGAGGCCATGAAGGTTCTCAACGAGGTGACGGCGGAGGCGGATGGCGAGGTGCTCGAGATCTGCGTGGCCGACGGCGACCTCGTGGAGTTTGGCAGCTGCCTCATGAGGATCGGATAGGTGATATCCATGAACAAAGAGGAGCTCAAGAAGCTGTTGCCGCATCGCGAGCCGATGCTTTTGCTCGACGAAGCCGAGCTGGTGGGCGACGAGGCCCACGGCAAGATCACGATTACGGGCGACGAGTACTTTTTGCAGGGGCATTTTCCGGGAAACCCGGTCGTTCCCGGCGTGATTCAGTGCGAGATGCTCGCCCAGAACTGCTGCGTACTACTGATGGGCGATGAGGAGGCGCGCGGCGCGACGCCGTTCTACACGAGTCTGGACAAGGTGCGCTTTAAGCGTCCGGTGCGCCCGGGCGACACGGTGGATCTGGTGTGCTCCATCACGCGTGCGCGCGGGCCGTTCCGCTTTGCGACGGGTACTGCGAGCGTCAACGGTGAGGTGTGCTGCCGCGCCGATATGTCTTTTGCACTCATGCACGAAAGTTAAGGAAGGCTTCATGTTCGACAAAGTGCTCATCGCCAACCGCGGCGAAGTCGCGGTCCGTGTTATCCGCGCGTGCCGCGATATGGGCATCAAGACCGTCGCCGTATATTCCACGGCCGATGCGGACGCGCTACACGTGCAGCTTGCCGACGAGGCGTATTGCATCGGCGGCCCGCGTCTTGCCGAGAGCTACCTCAACGACGATGCTGTGCTCACCTGTGCCGTGAAGTCGGGGGCAAAGGCGATCCATCCTGGCTACGGTTTCTTTTCCGAGAAGGCGAGCTTCGTGCGCGACTGCGACAAGTACGGTCTAGCGTTTGTCGGTCCCTCGGCCGAGGTCATCGACAGCATGGGCGACAAGGATGCCGCACGTAGAACGGCTGCCGCGGCGGGCGTGCCCATCGTGCCGGGCTGCGATTTGCTCAAAAGCCCCGATGAGGCGACGGCTGAGGCCGAGCGCATCGGCTGTCCCGTGCTTATCAAGGCGCGCGCGGGCGGCGGCGGTCGCGGTATTCGCAAGGTCGAGCGCGTGGAAGACGCGGCAAAGGCCTTTATTGAAGCACGTGCCGAGGGCGAGGCCGTTTTTGGCGACGGCGAGTGCTACATGGAGAAGTTCGTCGCGCCAGCGCATCACGTTGAGGTACAGATTATGGCCGATAAGCAGGGCCATGTGTTTTCGCTCGGCGAGCGCGAGTGCTCGGTGCAGCGCCGCAACCAAAAGCTGATCGAGGAGAGCCCCGCGCCGTGCCTCGACGGACGCGATGATATTCGCGCGTGCATGCACAAGGCCGCGCGCGATCTGGCTCGTGCCGTTGGCTATGAGGGCGCCGGCACCATTGAGTTTCTGTACTCAGATGACGGCAATTTCTACTTTATGGAAATGAACACGCGCTTGCAGGTGGAGCATCCGGTTACGGAGTTTGTGACCGATACCGACCTGGTCAAGTGGCAGCTGCGCGTGGCGGCCGGCCAGTCTCTGCCCTTTGAGCAGGAGGATGTGCCGGTACGCAACCACGCTATGGAGTGCCGCATCAATGCCGAAACACCGGACTTTCTACCGTCATGCGGAACGATAACCGCGTTGCGTGTGCCGGGTGGTCCGCGCGTGCGCTGGGATTCCGCCATGTTTACCGGAGCGAAAGTTCCGCCGTACTACGACTCCATGCTCGGCAAGCTCATCGTGTGTGCGCCCACGCGTGACGGCGCCATTCGCAAGATGCGCTCGGCCCTGGGCGAGCTCGTGATCGAGGGCGTGAGCGAGAACAGCGAGCTTCAGCTCGACGTGCTGGCAAACGACGAGTTCTTGTCGGGCATGTATCACACCGATCTGATGGGGCATCTCTATGCTGATGAATAGAAAAGCGAAGACGGTCAATGTCCTTGAGGGGCCGATAACCGAGTCGTGCGCCGAGTTCCCCGCGCGCCACGTGTTTGTCAAATGCCCGGAGTGCCGCCGTGTGATCGATGAGGCACGCCTGCACGACAACCTCGAGGTCTGTCCTCGTTGCGGCAAACACTTTCGCGTGAGCGGTCGCGCGCGCATGCTCATGACAGTCGACGCGGGCGCGTTTGAGGAATGGGATGCCAATCTGGCGTCGGAGGACTTCCTTTCGTTTCCCGGTTATGCCGACAAGCTTAAGAGCGCGGGCGAGCGTTCGGGCGAGCGCGATGCCGTTGTGTGCGGCAGGGGCAAAATCTGCGGCTGCGATACCGCGCTCTTCTTTATGGATGCCAACTTTATGATGGGCTCGATGGGTTCCGTGGTGGGCGAGAAGATCTGCCGCACATTTGAGCGTGCGACCGAGTTGGGATTGCCAGTTGTCGGCTTTACCGTTTCGGGCGGCGCGCGCATGCAAGAGGGCGTGACATCGCTTATGCAGATGGCCAAGATTTCTGCGGCGGTTAGACGCCACAGCGAGGCGGGCGGCCTGTATATCACGGTGCTCACTGACCCCACGACCGGAGGCGTAACCGCGAGCTTTGCCATGGAGGGCGACATTATCCTGGCCGAGCCCGATGCCCTGACGGCATTTGCCGGCCCGCGCGTGATCGAGCAGAACATGCACAAGCGCCTGCCCAAGGGATTCCAGCGCTCAGAGTTTTTGCTGGAGCACGGCTTTTGCGATGCCGTTGTTCCGCGTGGCGAGATTGCGCTTACGGTAGGCGAGTTGCTGGCGCTGCACGAAGGGCACGCGCCCGGCCTGGGGGCACCACATGAGATCGTGCATACGGGTCGCCGCGGCAAAAAGCTGGGACACTTGTTTAAGCGCTCGGCGGCACCAAAAACCGCACTCGAGATTGTCAAGCAGACCCGCTCGGCAGATCGCGCCACGGCAGGCGAGATGATCTCGTTGGGTCTCGACGGATTTGTGGAGCTGCACGGCGACCGTTACTTTGGCGACGACGCCGCTGTGGTGGCTGGCATTGGCTGGAAAGACGGACGCCCCGTAACGGTCATCGCCATCGAGCGCGGCACCACGACCAAAGAGCGCATGCGCCGCAACTTTGGCATGGCGCATCCCGAGGGCTACCGCAAAGCGCGTCGCCTTATGCGCCAGGCCGAAAAGTTTGGTCGACCGGTTCTGTGCCTGGTCGATACTTCGGGCGCGTTTTGCGGCATCGGTGCCGAGGAGCGCGGCCAGGGCGAGGCGATTGCCCAGAATCTCATGGAGATGAGCGGCCTTAAGACGCCGGTTGTCTCGGTGGTGACAGGCGAGGGCGGCTCTGGTGGCGCGCTGGCGCTGTCCGTGGCCGACCGTATCCTGATGCTCTCGAGCTCGGCCTATTCGGTCGTGAGCCCCGAGGCCTGTGCGTCAATCCTGTGGAAGGATACCGAGCGCGCGAATGAGGCCGCCGAGGCGCTGAAGCTCACGGCCCCCGATCTGTTGGCGCTCGGCATCATCGACGGCATTGTCGACGATAGGGGCCTGTCGCATGAGGAGATCGCCGGTGCCGTCATGTCCTCGGCATTTGATGCCTTCGATACGCTTGGGCGGCTCGACGACGCGACCCTTACAAACCTCCGCTACGAAAAGTACCGCGCAATCGGTCGGTACCGCACGATGTGACAAAGGGACAGTCCGCATGTCACATTGGGAAAGGCGTTCCATGTCACAAGTTTCTAACACTTCGTTTACAACGACGGTCTCATCAAACGCCATGGCCGTGGTGGACTATCTGTCCAAAAGCATGATGTCGGCGCTGCCGTTTATTGTCTGCGCGGCGTTGTTCCGCACCGTCGCCGTCATTATGGGCGAAGGCATGCTGGGCCTGTGGTCTGTCGATTCCGAAATCTATCGCATGTTCTACAGTTGGCTCTATAACGCCGGCTACTACTTTTTGCCCGTTTATCTTGGTTGGGCGGCCGCCCGCCAGCTCGGTTGCTCGGAGCAGCTGGGCATGATGCTGGGCGGCGTATTGATTGCGCCCGATCTGCTTAAGCTCGTCGATGCCGCATCGACGACGGGGGCATCGATGACTTCCGTGTATGGCCTGCTTCCCGCACCGGTCAACGATTACACGACGACTGTTATTCCGGTTCTCATCTCGGTGCCCGTGCTATGGCGAGTGGAGTGTTTCTTTCAGCGCGTTATCCCTCAGGCCGTGGCGTTTTCGTTCGTTCCGTTTGCAACCATGCTTGTCATGGTTCCGGTTTCGCTGTGTATCACGGCGCCGGCGGGCAGCTATCTGGGCATGCTGTTGGGCCAGCTTATGTTTATGCTTGGCAATTCCGGTGGCATCGTGTCGCTGCTCACGCTCATGGGGCTTGCCGCGGGCTGGGAGTTCCTAAAGATCGCGGGCGTCAGCAACGTCGTCCTATCGCTCGCCTATGCGCAGTTTATGAGTGTGGGAACGGATTCGTGCATCCTGATCGCCGCGACGATGGCGACGTTCGCCGTTTGGGGCATGCCCTTTGGCGCGTCGCTCCGCGTTGCGGATAAGGACGAGAAGGCGCTCATGCTGGGCTATTCAATCTCGGGCGCGCTTGGCGGCGTAAGCGAGCCGGCGCTGTACGGTTGCGGCTTTAAATATGGCAGGTGCCTGACGTGCATGGCCATTGGCGGCGCCGTCGGAGGCCTTGTTGCGGCTGTGGGCCACGTTACGGCCTATACCATCGGCATGACGAATGTCCTCATGGTCATTGGCTTTGCCACGGGCGGCATCTCGAACCTGCTGTGGTGCTGCGCTGCCGGCGGTGTGGCATTTGCGGCGTCTGCGGCGCTGAGCTACTGCTTTGGCGTGGTACCGGCGAAGGGGCAGGCGGCAGAAGATGAAGTCGATTCACCCGAAACAGTGGCGAGCGCTGCTGAAGCAAGCGCATAAATCTGTGCGACAAAAGGACGATTCGTTTGTCGTGTTCCAAGGTCGTGGCCCGTGTGGGTTGCGGCCTTTTTGTATCTGTGGGGCAAAGTGGCTACACTACAATCCGTTTGAGCAATAGATCTATAGGTAGTACCGTGGGGGCGGATGTAGATGGTCGAGTGGATTGTTCGTCGCGCACAGGGCGATCGTGCGCGTGTGGGCACGTTAGCGGGCATGGTGTGTATTGTCGCCAATGTTGCGCTATGCGCTGCGAAGGGTGCAATTGGCGTGCTGTCGGGATCGGTTTCGATCGTGGCGGACGCCATGAACAACCTGTCCGACGCCAGCTCGAACATCGTGAGCGTGCTTGGCTTTAAGCTGGCGAGCAAGCCGGCCGACCCCGAGCATCCTTACGGCCACGGTCGCTACGAGTATCTCTCGGGTCTGGTCGTGGCGGCACTCGTGCTGCTGATTGGCGTTGAGCTGGTGAAGTCCTCGGTCGAGCGCGTCATCCACCCCGAACCTGTCGAGTTCTCGCTTGCCCTGGTGGCAGTTCTAGTGCTTTCGATGGTCGTAAAGCTCTGGATGGCGGCCCTCAACCAAAAGCTCGGTGACCGCATTGAGTCCGAGACGCTGCATGCGACCGCGCAGGATTCCAAGAACGATGTTCTTGCCACGGGCGCCGTGCTAGCGTGCGCAATTGTTTCGCAGGTGACGCACATTAATCTTGACGCATGGGTCGGTCTTGCCGTTGGCGCCTATATTGGCTGGAGCGGTTTTGAGCTTATCCAAGATACGGTGAGCCCGCTTTTGGGCCAGGCGCCCGATCCTAAACTGGTCAAGCACATTCGAGACAAGATCATGAGCTACCCCGGCGTTTTGGGCGTCCACGACCTGATGGTTCACGACTACGGCCCGGGCAGGAAGTTTGCAAGCGCTCACGCCGAGATGGCAGCCGAGGCCAGCCCGCTGGAAAGTCACGACACGCTCGATAACATTGAGCAGGCGTTTAGGAACGAAGACGGCATGATCGTCACGCTTCACTACGACCCCATCGTGACTGACGATCCAAAGGTGGCGAGCATGCGCTTGCGCATTCACGCTATGGCCCAGGAGATCGATAGCCGCCTTTCGATTCACGATTTGCGTTGCGTACCGGGTCCTACGCACACCAACGTGATCTTTGACTGCGTGCGTCCCTCGGATCTGCAGATGAGCGCCGAAGACGTAAAGCACGCGTTGGCGAAACGTGTCGAATCCGAATACCCCAAGTCGATTGCCAAGATTACGATCGACGAAGACTATGTCGGCCATACCCACGAGTAGGGCCGAGCCGATAAAGCAACTGATGCAGAAGGGGAGAGCATGAAGCGTCTATATCTACTCCGCCACGGTCAGACAGAATTCAACGTTAAAAAGCTCGTCCAAGGTCGTTGCGATTCACCGCTCACCGACCTGGGCCGCCAGCAAGCGGGAATGGCAGCCACATGGCTCAAGGACCACGACGTTGTCCCCGACAAGGTGGTCTCTTCGCCCTTAGACCGAGCCATGGACACGGCTAGTCTCGTCGCATGCGAGCTCCTCGGTCCGGACGCAGCAGTCGAGCCCTGCGAAGGCATCATCGAGCGCGGCTACGGCACCTTCGAAGAAGGCCCCCACGACGCCCTGCCCACCGACGTCTGGGATCCAGGCGAGGACTTGGTCCCCTTTGGAGGAGAGGGAAGTCATGCCCTGCAGGATCGCATGGTAGGCACCCTCACCAATCTCATGGGCGCCGAGGGCATCGAAACCCTCCTAGCAGTAAGCCACGGCAGCGCCAGCCGCCAATTCATCAAGGCTGCAGCCCCAGAGGACTTCGAACTCCCAGCAAAACTTCCCAACTGCGCCATCATGATTTTCAATTTCGATGAGGCAAAGCCACAAGCAGAAGGCGAGCCAATGCAATGCAAGTTCACTCTCCAGCAAATAGTGGACCCCCAACAAAGTCATTAGCCTGAACGAGCAGAGTTAAGCAGACATCAACGTGGCGTTCCCAGTGTGCGGCGGAGGGGGCGGGCCTGAGACATATTAAGGTTGTCGCGAGTTCCGCACGAACAGGAGAGCACTTAATGTGCTCTCCGTCGTGAGCAGGACTGTAGAGCAGCAACCTTAATATGTCTCAGGCCCGCCCCCTCCGCCGCACACTGGGAATGTGCCACGCACTTTACCTGCGTAAACAATGTGAGTGAAATATGAATCTCGATGGATACGCCCGCAGCCGTGTATACTAAACAGCTGTGTGAAACCAGGGGAGTATTCTGGCTGGACAAAATGCCTGCTTAATAGGGTTGTCAGGTAGTCCGGGCGAAATACAAGGCTGGGGAGCACGTCGTGTAAGTAGTGGTCCTCTAGGGGCGTACGCTCGGTGGTGTACGCATTGTCCCAAGACCACGCGAGAGTTGGGATCATATCTTGATCAGCATGATTCTCGGCCGCAAGATTGGCATGACCCAGGTTTGGGACGAGGACGACAACGTCGTTCCCGTCACGGTCATCCAGGCTGGCCCCTGCGCTGTCTCGCAGGTTAAAACTCAGGCAACCGACGGCTATGACGCCGTCCAGATCGGTTTCGGCGACATCAAGGCCAAGAACGTGAACAAGCCCATGGCTGGTCACTTCGCTAAGGCTGGCGTCGAGCCTGTCCGCTTCCTTCGTGAGGTCCGCGTCGAGAACGGCGAGGAGCACAAGGTCGGCGAGGTCGTCACCGTCGCTGATTTCGCTGATGTCGAGAAGGTCGACGTCATCGGTACCTCCAAGGGTAAGGGCTTCCAGGGTCGCATCAAGCGATGGGGTCAGCGCCGCGGTCCTATGACGCATGGTTCTCACTTCCAGCGTCACCCCGGTTCTATCGGTCAGTGCGCCTATCCTGCGCGCGTCCTCAAGGGCGTCAAGATGGCCGGTCACATGGGTAACGAGCGCGTTACCGTCAAGAACCTTTCCGTTGTCCGCATCGATGCCGAGCAGAACCTCATCTTGGTCAAGGGCGCTGTCCCGGGTGCCAAGAATGGTCTCGTCGCCATCCGTATGGCCTAAGGGCCCAGCCCATTTAGCCCAGCGTCATACCAAGGAGAACACTTAAATGGCAAAGTTTGAAGTAAAGAACAGCGAGGGCAAGAAGGTCGCCGAGGCCGAGCTCGCCGCTGAGGTGTACGGCATCGAGCCGAACATCCACGTTATGCACCACATCGTCAAGTGCCAGATGGCCTCTTGGCGTCAGGGCACCCAGTCCGCTAAGGGCCGCTCTGAGGTTTCCGGTGGCGGCAAGAAGCCTTGGCGTCAGAAGGGCACCGGCCGTGCCCGCCAGGGTTCCATCCGTGCTGCCCAGTGGCGTCACGGTGGCGTTGTCTTCGCCCCCAAGCCCCGTTCCTACGCTAAGCGTATGAACAACAAGGAGGTCAAGCTGGCTATGCGCTCTGCGCTGTCCGCCAAGCTGGCCGATGGCGAGCTCGTGCTCGTCGACGACTACGGCTTCGAGAAGCCTTCCACCAAGGCTGCCGTTGCCATGCTCAAGGCTCTCGGCCTTGAGGGCAAGCGTCTGACCATCATCGTTCGCGATGAGGACGTCAACGCCTACCTGTCGTTCCGCAACATTCCCAAGACGTTCATCATCACTGCCGACGAGGCCAACACCTATGATCTCGTCAACAACAACGCCGTGCTGATGCCCGCCGACATCGCCGCTCACTTCGGGGAGGTGCTTGCATAAATGACCGCCCACGAGATCATCATCCGTCCGATCGTGTCCGAGCGTTCCTTCTCCGGCATGGAGCTGAACAAGTACACGTTCGAGGTCGCCAAGGATGCTAATAAGTATCAGATCAAGGACGCTGTCGAGGAGATCTTCGGCGTCAAGGTCGTTCGCGTGAACACCCTGACGGTCAAGCCCAAGACCAAGCGCGTGCGCTATGTCGCCGGCAAGACCCGTTCTTGGAAGAAGGCCATCGTCACGCTGGCCGAGGGCGACACCATCGAGGTCTTTGGCAACCAGGCCTAAGACTCGCTGCTGTTGAGTGAGCTCATGCCTCCCAAATAGGGGAGGCGAGAGCTCAAGGTTTTGGGCGTATAAAATGGACACGCCCGGAACCGTGTATACGTCCGGTGTCATCGCACCCGAGGCAGAACCTCGAATCCCTGTCTGCGATGGCTAACGGATTCCTATTGAAAGGGATTGTAATGGCTGTAAAGCACCTTAAGCCGACCTCCGCTGGTAGGCGTTGGCAGACGATCTCCGATTTCTCCGAGATCACCTGCACCAAGCCCGAGAAGTCTCTTCTCGAGCCCCTGCCCAAGAAGGCCGGTCGTAACAACAACGGCCGCATCACCACCCGCCACCAGGGCGGCGGCGTGAAGCGTCGTTACCGTGTGATCGACTTCAAGCGCAACAAGGACGGCGTGCCCGCCAAGGTTGCCACGATCGAGTACGATCCGAACCGTTCCGCTCGCATCGCTCTGCTGCACTACGCTGACGGTGAGAAGCGCTACATCCTGGCCCCCAAGGGCCTCGAGGTCGGTCAGACCATCATGTCTGGTTCTGACGCCGACATCAAGCCGGGCAACGCTCTGCCCCTCGCCGACATCCCCGTCGGTACGCTCATCCACGCCGTCGAGTTCCAGCCGGGCAAGGGCGCTGCTATCGCCCGTTCCGCCGGTAACTCCTGCCAGCTGATGGGTAAGGAGGGCAAGTACGCTATCGTCCGTATGCCTTCCTCCGAGATGCGCCGCATCCTCGTTACCTGCCGCGCCACCGTCGGTGAGGTCGGCAACGCCGATCACGCCAACATCGTCATCGGCAAGGCCGGCCGTAAGCGTCACATGAACGTGCGCCCGACCGTCCGCGGTACCGTCATGAACCCTGTCGACCACCCGCACGGCGGTGGCGAGGGCAAGAACCACACCTCTGGTCGTCCCTCTGTTACCCCCTGGGGTAAGCCGACGAAGGGCCTTCGTACGCGCAAGAAGAAGAAGGTCTCGAACCAGCACATCATTCGTCGCCGTAAGAAGTAATTTCGGATACCGAGTTTTAGGAGAAAGCACTTATGAGCAGAAGTCTCAAAAAGGGCCCGTTCGTGGAGACTCGCCTTCTCTCGCGTATCACCGCGATGAACGAGGCTGGCAAGAAGGACGTCGTGAAGACCTGGTCCCGCGCGTCCACCATCTTCCCCGAGATGGTTGGTCACACCATCGCCGTCCACGACGGCCGCAAGCATGTGCCCGTGTATGTTACCGAGTCCATGGTTGGTCACAAGCTCGGCGAGTTCGCGCCGACTCGTACGTTCCGTGGCCACAAGGCCAAATAGGGGGTTAACCGTAAATGGCAACTAAGTCTATTGAAACTGAGGCCACCGAGGTTCGCGCCGTCGCTAAGTACGTGCGTGTTTCCCCCAGCAAGGCCCGCCTGGTGGTCGATTTGATCCGCCGCAAGCCTGTCGCTCAGGCCTTCGACATCCTCCACTTCTGCGACCGCGCCGTCGCCGTGGATGTCGAGAAGGTTCTCCGTTCCGCCGTTGCGAACGCCGAGAACAACAACGGTCTGCGTGCCGACAACCTGGTTGTCGCCGCTGCCTATGTTGACGAGGGTCCGACGCTTAAGCGCATCCGTCCCCGCGCCAAGGGTTCCGCTTCTCGCATTCTGAAGCGTACTTCCCACATCACCGTCGTCGTTGCTCCTCGAAAGGAGGCGTAAAGCTGTATGGGTCAGAAAGTCTACCCCACCGGCTTCCGTCTTGGCATCACCGAGAACTGGCGCTCCCGCTGGTTCGCAGAGAAGGATTACGCTAAGACCCTCGGTAACGATCTCGAGATCCGCAAGTACCTCGAGAAGCGTCTTTCCCGCGCAGCTGTCTCCCGCGTCGAGATCGAGCGCGCTGGCGACAAGGTGAAGGTCATCATCCTCACCGCTCGCCCCGGCGTTGTCATCGGTAAGAAGGGTGCCGAGATCGATACCCTCCGCACCGAGCTCGAGAAGGTCGCTGGCGTCTCCAAGGGCCAGCTCTCCGTCGACGTTGTCGAGATCAAGCGCCCCGAGCTCGACGCCAACCTCGTTGCTCAGTCTATCGCCGAGCAGCTCGAGGGCCGCGTTGCCTTCCGTCGCGCTATGCGCAAGGCTGTCCAGTCTGCCCGCAAGGCCGGCGCTAAGGGCATCCGTATCCAGTGCTCCGGTCGTCTCGGCGGTGCCGAGATGGGCCGTCGTGAGTGGTACCGCGAGGGTCGCGTGCCTCTGCACACCCTCCGTGCCAAGATCGACTACGGCACGGCTGTCGCCAGCACCACCATGGGCGCTTGCGGCGTGAAGGTCTGGATCTACCTGGGCGAGAAGCTCCCGGGCCAGCCTGTTCCCAACCCTGCACTCGAGGGCTCTTCCCGTCCTCGTCGTCGTAACTCCGAGAGGAGGGGTCAGTAGTGCTTGCCCCTAAGCGTATTCTTCACCGCAAGGTGCAGCGTGGCTCCATGAAGGGCCAGGCCAAGGGTAATACCGAGCTGCATTTCGGCGAGTTTGGTATCCAGGCTCTCGAGGCCCATTGGATCACCAACCGTCAGATCGAGGCCGCTCGTATTGCCATGACCCGCTACATGAAGCGTGGCGGTCGTGTCTACATCACGATCTTCCCCGATAAGCCCATCACCAAGAAGCCTGCCGAGACTCGCATGGGTTCTGGTAAGGGTAACCCCGAGGAGTGGGTGGCCGTCGTCAAGCCCGGCCGCATCATGTTCGAGGTCAAGGGCGTGCCTGAGGAGGTCGCTCGCGAGGCTCTGCGTCTTGCACAGCACAAGCTTCCCATCAAGACCAAGATTGTTGCTGCCAAGAACGCTGAGCAGCGCATCGAGAAGGAAATGGCTGAGGAGGCCGCTCTCGAGGCCAAGTGGGCTGCTGAGGACGCCGCCGCCGCCAAGGAGGAGAACTAATGAAGCCCGCAGAGATTCGTGAGCTCTCGGACGCTCAGCTCGTTGAGAAGCTGAAGGAAATGCGCGCCGAGCTCTTTAACCTTCGTTTCCAGATGGCCACCAGCCAGCTGGACAACACCGCTCGCGTCAACACCGTGAAGAAGGACATCGCTCGCGTCCTCACGGAGCAGCGCGCCCGCGAGATCGCAGCGGAGAAGTCCGCTGTCGCCGAGTAGGACCTAAGGAGAGAACATGACTGATTCGCGTAACTCGCGTAAGGTCCGTACGGGTGTCGTTACCTCCGTCTCCGGTGCCAAGACCATTGTCGTCACCGTCACCGAGCGCAAGCGTCACGCCAAGTACGGCAAGATGATGACCAGCTCCAAGAAGCTGCACGCTCACGACGAGGAGTGCACTGCTGGCGTGGGCGATACCGTCCGCGTTATGGAGACCCGTCCTATGTCCAAGATGAAGCGTTGGCGCCTCATCGAGGTCGTCGAGCGCGCTAAATAAGCAGTCGCTCTTACGACTTGTACGTTTCCGAAGATGTGCGTATGCCTGGCTTGCATACCACAGGCTGTATAAAGGCTGCGCACCTCTCTTCGGTTCTTAGTTCGGAGGAACATCTACCATGATTCAGATGCAAACCATGCTGAACGTCGCCGACAACTCCGGCGCTCGCAAGATTCGCTGCATCAAGGTGCTTGGCGGTTCCAAGCGTCGTTATGCAGGCATCGGCGATGTGTTCATCGGTGCTGTCCAGGAGGCTACCCCTGGCGCCAACGTCAAGAAGAAGGACGTTGTCCGTTGCGTCGTCGTTCGCACCGTTAAGGAGATCCGCCGCAAGGATGGCTCCTACATTCGCTTTGATGAGAACGCCTGCGTTGTCATCAACAACGATGGTTCGCCCGTCGGCACCCGTATCTTCGGGCCCGTCGCTCGCGAGCTTCGTGACAAGAAGTACATGAAGATCGTCTCGCTCGCTCCCGAGACCCTGTAGTTAGGGGAGATATATGTATATCAAGAAGGGCGATAAGGTCCAGGTTCTCTCTGGTAAGGATCGCGGCAAGCAGGGCGTTGTCCTGCGTGCTCTCCCCGCCGAGAACAAGGTCGTTGTCGAGGGCGTTTCGGTCGTCAAGAAGGCCGTCAAGCCCAACGCTGCCAACCAGCAGGGCGGCATCGTTTCGCAGGAGGCTCCCATCGATGCCTCCAACGTCAATCTCGTTTGCCCCGAGTGCGGTAAGGTTACCCGCGTCGGTCACGAGAAGGACGGCAAGAACAAGCTGCGCGTCTGCAAGAAGTGCGGCCACAAGTTCTAAGCTGCCCGCAACATCAAGTTGCTAGCAAAGGCCCGGATGCCCCACGGCACCCGGGCCTTTTTCTATCCCTACTCATTGGGGACAGCCTTACATGAGTGATTGCGCTCATTGGGGACAGACTTAAATGAGTGCTGTCGGCAGCTGGGGGACGTTCCCCATGTGCCGGCAGTTTGGGACGGTCCTTAGAGCTGCAGCGCGCCATGAGCGATGAGGCGAAGCGGATCATCCTGTCTTTCGGGTTCTAACCTGAATTCCTGTCTCTGAGCAATGACGAGTGCGCATTTGTGCGTATATGCGTGCGTATGATTGCGTGACTATGCGTGCGTACGCGTCGTCTGTAGCTGAATTTTGACCATTTAGCGATAATATACGCAGAAGTACGCACACGCACGCATATTTGTGCGAATATAGAGCTGTCAGAAATGAAAGACTTTTCACGACGCAGGAGGCACATATGGCAGATTCCAAACAGGCTCCACTCGACGCCGAAGCAGCCGCTAAGGCGGCGTTTGCCTCGGTCAAGGATCAGCCGTTCCCCGACGACATTTTTACGGCTCCCGAGCTTCGTTGGGCTGTGATCGGGTGCGGTGTTATCGCCAACCAGATGGCCCAGTCTCTCGCTCTTGCCGGCCGCAAGCTCGCGGGTGTCGCCAACCGTACGCTTTCCAAGGCCCAGGCTTTTGCCGAGCTGTATGGCATCGAGAAGGTCTATGAAAAGGTCGAGGACCTCTATGCCGATCCGGACATCGACGCCGTCTATATCACCACGCCGCACAACACGCATATCACTTATCTGCGCGCCGCGCTGGCCGCCGGCAAGCACGTGCTCTGCGAGAAGGCCATTACCCTCAACTCCGCCGAGCTCGACGAGGCCCGTGCTATCGCCGACGAGCATAACGTGGTCCTTATGGACGCCACCACGGTGTTTCACATGCCACTGTATCAGGAGCTGCGCCGTCACATGGATGCAGGCGACTTTGGCCGTATGAACCTCGCCCAGCTCAACTTTGGCAGCCATAAGGAGTACGGCGACCTGACCAACCGCTTCTACAACCGTAGTCTTGCCGGCGGTGCCATGCTCGACATTGGCGTGTATGCGCTCTCCGTCATGCGCCTGTTTATGGCCAGCCAGCCAACTGAAGTTGTTTCGCTCGGCAACACCTGCGAGACCGGTGTCGATGTTGCGGGCGGCATTGTCTGCCGTAACGCCGAGCAGCAGCTGGGCGTCGTGAGTCTTACGCTTCACTCCAAGCAGCCCAAGCGTTCGGTCATCAGCTTCGACAAGTGCTATATCGAGGTCAACGAATATCCGCGTGCCGATCATGCGACGATCGTGTGGACTGCGGACGGTCATCGCGAGGAGGTCGCCGCGGGCACCGAGGCTTACGCCCTATGCTACGAGATGGCTGACCTCGAGAAGGCCGTCGCCGGCGATGATTCCAAGCGTGAGCTTCTGGATTATGCTTCTGATGTTATGGAGCTGATGACCAAGCTCCGTGCCGATTGGGGAGTCGTCTACCCCGAGGAGGAGTAAGCGATGCTCGCGGAAGATAGGCTCAATGCGATCGTCTCGATGGTGCAGCAGGCTGGCTCAGTAACGGTGCCAGAGCTTGCCGATGCCCTGGGTGTGACGGCTTCTACCATTCGACGCGACCTGCAGACACTTGACCGAGCGCACCGCATCGCCAAGGTGCACGGCGGCGCGACAAGCCTTGAGCGCGCGCACGTGACGCGCGACTTAACGATCAGTGAGCGCAGTGATCTCCATAACGACGACAAGGAGCGCATCTGCGCTCGCGCCGCGGCGCTCGTGGAGCCCGAGAGCTTTGTGTACATCGATTCGGGTTCGACGACGCTCAGGCTCATCGAGCATCTTCCGCACCTTGACGGCGTCACCTATGTGACCGACTCCGTGCTCCATGCTCAGCATCTCGCCCTGCGCGGCATGCGCACCGTGGTGCTGGGTGGCGAGCTCAAGCCCGAGACCGAGGCGCTCGTTGGCCCCGATGCCTTGGCAACTCTAGACCGCTATAACTTCAACTGCGGCTTTTGGGGTTCCAACGGCATTGCTGCCGAGCAGGGCTTTACGACGCCCGATATCGAGGAAGCGCAAGTAAAGCGTATCTCGATGCGCCATACGGCCAAACG
>USHZ01000020.1 GCA_900554595.1 uncultured Collinsella sp.
CGAGTTCCGCACGAGCCGGAGAGCACTTAATGTGCTCTCCGTGCGAGCAGGACTGCCCGAGCAGGCGATGTTGCCCCATACGCCCGCCCAGGTCCGCCGGGATTACGACAGCTTGACGATCGGTGCGAAGCCTTTCATTAGCTTTTTGGTCTGGCCGGTTTTTTCGAATTGGACCTCGATCATGTCTCCGACGACCGAAATCACAGTACCCGTGCCAAAGGTCTTGTGGCTCACGGTATCGCCCGCGGCAAAGTCCTGCGATGCGCTGGCGCGATCGACCTTGCGCTCCACCGTCGGGGACACCTTGGACGACGGCTTTTTGGCTCGCGGCGCACCCGAACCAAAGGTCGAGGCAACACGGCCGGCGTCAGGCGAAACCCCACGATGGCGCTCGGTCCCATAGCTGCTGCCGCCAAAGAAGTCGTCAAAGCTCGACCCGCCGCGCAAGCCGGAGCCGCCGGTCGAGCGCGTATGCGAGCCAAACACCTTGCCGCCATACATGTCCGAGCCCATACCCGAGCCAAACGTGCCGTGTCGGTCGCCGCGCTTCTCCCAGCCCGTGCCCTCAAAACCGGCAGAACCGATACCGCTAAACTCGATGTCCTCAAACGGAATCTCGTTGAGGAAGCGCGAGCGCGGGTTGGCAGAGGTCGAGCCGTAGGTGCGACGCGTAGCCGCATAGGTCAAGAACAGGCGCTTACGGGCACGCGTGATGGCGACGTAGGCCAGGCGACGCTCCTCCTCGAGCTTGCCCGGATCATCGCTGCCGCCAAAGTCGTGCACGTGCGGGAAGATACCCTCCTCCATGCCGGCCACGAACACCGCCGGGAACTCCAGGCCCTTGGCGGAGTGGATGGTCATCATGGTAATGGCATGCGTCTCGCCGGCTAGGGAATCCAAGTCGGAGCGTAGGGCCAGCCACTCCATGAGTGCCGGCAGTGCCTTACAGGTGAGCGGACCGTAGGTGCGCTCGATCTCGTCGGTATGCACGGCACCCGCCGGCATCTCCGTCGGCGCGGCATACGCGTTGCCCGCAATGGCGGCGGCCAGGGCATCCTGCGGCGAGAGCGCCGGGGCGGCTAGGCTATCGAGCGGATTGGAGCCCGCGGCGTCACGAGCGCCGACAAGTGCCTCAAACGAGGACGCAGGTGCGGACGGTCCCGGCTCGGGCGCAGGTGCGCTCGCCACAACGGGCTCGGGCTCGACGCCGGCAGGCACGTCGGCAACGCCAGCCGCGCGCAGCTCTTCTAGGCTCTCGAGCGTACCCTCGATATCCTCGTGTGTCTCCTCAAATTCGGCAGCAACGCCCAGGAATTCCTGAATGTTCTCGGCGCGGCTCTCGGACTCCATGGTGCCCTCGGCGCGGAACGCCTGCAGCAGGCCCGTCTTGTCGACAATCATCTCGACGACGTCCTTCAGCTCGCCGTCCATGCGGCGGCCCTCGCGCACCAGCGACACAAAGCTCGACAGGCCATTGCGGACCTTGGCGCTAAACATGCCCGTCTCGGCGCACGCGATCTCGCAGGCTTGGAAGAACGAGCAGCGGTTGTCGCGCGCCAGCTGCTCGATCTTTTGGATCGAGGTGGAGCCGATACCGCGGCGCGGCGTGTTGATGACGCGCTTGACGCTCATCTCGTCGGCCGGGTTCACGATCATCTTGAGGTAGGCCATGACGTCGCGGATCTCGGCGCGGTCGAAGAATCGCGTGCCGCCGACGATCTTGTAGGGCACGCCCGCGCGCAAGAACATATCTTCGAGGATACGCGACTGGGCGTTGGTGCGATAGAACACAGCAATGTCGTCGTAGCTCGTGCCCTTGGAGTGCAACTTTTCGATCTCACCGGCAATCCAGCGGCCCTCGTCGCGCTCATCGCTTGCCTGGAAGGCCTGGATCTTCTCGCCGTCGCCCTCGGCCGTAAACAGGCGCTTGTCCTTGCGCTGCGAGTTATGGCGCACCACGGCGTTGGCGGCGCTCAGGATATGGCCCGTGGAGCGATAGTTCTGCTCCAGCTTGACGGTCTTGCAGTTTTTAAAGTCCTTCTCAAAGTCCAGGATGTTGGTGATGTCGGCGCCACGCCAGCTATAAATGGACTGGTCATCGTCGCCCACGACCATAAGGTTTTGGTACTTGGCGGCCAGCAGGTTGGCGATCTCGTACTGGACGTGGTTGGTGTCCTGATACTCGTCGACGCTAATGTAGCGGAAGCGCTCCTGGTACTTTTCGAGCACCTCGGGGCGGGTGCGAAGCAACTCGAGCGCGCGCACGAGCAGATCGTCGAAGTCCATCGCATTGGCAGCGCGCAGGCGGCGCTCCAGCTCCAGGTAGACTTGCGCGGCCTTTTTGTCGTTGGGGCTATCGGCGCTCTTGAGCATGTCCTCGGGCCCAATCATGGCGTTTTTAGCCGAGCTGATCTTGCTGCGGATCATGTTGATGGGGAACTGCTTTTGCTCGATGCCGAGCGCCTGCATAATGTCGCGCACCATGCGCTTTGAGTCGTCATCATCGTAAATGGTGAACTGACCGGTGTAGCCCAGCAGGTCGGCGTCCTCGCGCAGCATGCGCACGCACATGGCGTGGAAGGTGCACACCCACATGCCGCGGGTACCACTGGGGATGAGCGCTGCCAGACGCTCGCGCATCTCGGCCGCGGCCTTGTTGGTAAATGTGATGGCCAGGACCTGCCAGGGCTTAACGCCCAGGTCGCCAAGCATATGCGCGATGCGGAAGGTCAGGACGCGGGTCTTGCCCGAGCCAGCGCCGGCAAGGACCAGCAGCGGGCCCCCGGTGGTCAGGACCGCCTCGCGCTGGGCGGGGTTCAGGCTATCGATATCGACGAGCGGCTTGGCGGGCTTGGGCGCCGGAGCCGGGGCGTCGTAGATGTCGAGCGGAACGAGCTCGGGTTCCGGCGCGGCGGGGGCGGTGTACGCATCGAGCGGCACGGGTTCCGGCGCGGGTGACACGGGCGTAGCAGTGTTCTTTTCCCAGGGCAGGAGCTGGGTCATGGGCGACTCCTCATCTTACGGACGGCGCGCCTGCGGGCAGCGCCATAGTTTGAGCCGTACCAGTATACCGAGCCGCGCGGACACCGACGCAAATCACACCACGACTCCGTGCGCCACCATCGGGCCCACCCCATCGCCCAAAAAAGAGGGCGGCATAGACCTTTTGGTCATGCCACCCTCTTTGAATGACAAGTTGTCGCTCTGGCCGCCGCGCAGCGTCAACCAAGTTAGAGGCCGAGCATCGGCTCCAGAACAAAGAAGTATGCAAGCACTACGATGCCCAGGATGATGCGGTAAACACCGAAGCACTTAAAGTCGTGACGGCGGACGAAGCCCATGAGCCACTTGATGGCGATAAGCGAAACCACAAAGGCCACAACGCAGCCCACGCCCAAGATAGCGACCTCGTTGGCGCCGAACGTGCCGCCCTTGATGAAGTACTTGACCAGCTTGAGCGCACTCGCGCCAAACATGACAGGGATGGCCAGGAAGAACGTAAACTTGGATGCCACCGAGCGCGTGCAGCCCAAAAGCAGGCCACCGATAATGGTGGAGCCGGAGCGCGATGTGCCCGGAATCAGTGAAAGCACCTGGAAGCAACCGATACCCAGCGCGGTCTTCCAGCTCAGATCCTCGAGCGTAGTGATGGAGCCAAAGTCCAGGCTATCGTCATCGTCTTCATCCTCAGCGGTAGCCGCGGCGGGCGCCGCAAAGTGCGCACCGGTGGGACGTCCATCCGACACCACAGCACGCGAACCAAACGAACCGGCAAGAGCGGCCTGGTCGCGCTTGTTCGCGCGCCAGTTCTCGATCACGATAAACAGCACGCCGTACACAATGAGCGCCAGCGCCACGACGGGAGCATTGTAGAAATGCTCCTCCATCCAGTCGTTGAGCGGCAGACCGATTGCCGCGGCAGGAATGCAGCCGAGCACAATCTTGCCCCACAGCACCCAGGTGTCGCGACGGCCTTCCTTGCCTTTGCTGGGAGAAAACGGGTTAAGGTCGTAGAAGAACAGGACGCAGACGGCCAAAATGGCGCCAAGCTGAATCACGACCAGGAACATATTCCAGAACGTCTCGCTCACGTTCATCTTGACGAACTCGTCCACCAAGATCATGTGACCCGTCGACGAAACGGGCAGCCATTCGGTGATGCCCTCGACCAGGCCCATGAAGGCAGATTTTAGAAGCTCGATAATATCCAAAGGGACCCCCTCGTTAGACACCCGCCGGTAGATGTTCTGCGGACGATGCGGGCGAGGTCCCATTATCAACCGTTGGCGGTGCGACCGCGCCTGCCCTTACCAAAAAACTCGCCCGTTCACAGAATTGCGAGCGGTCAAACCGAAATCCTTGGGTATAACTGCAACAAGGTAAAGTGTCCGGCGGCCAACGCACCCGCGCCCGCCCGACGCACGAGCCCCACGCCCGTGCGATAGACCAAGGAGGAAACCATGAACGAGGGCTACACCAAGGTATTTGTTTCACTCGACGGTACTGAGCAGCAGGATTTTGTGCTCGCACGCGCCATCAAGGTCGCCGCGAACAACGGCGCTAAGCTGATCATCGGCCACGTCATCGACTCCACCGCGCTCGAGAGCGCCGGTTCCTATCCGGTCGACCTGGTCAACGGCTTGGAGGAGGCCTTTAACAACTCCATCGCCAAGCAGCTCGAGGAGGCCAAGGCCAATCCCGACATTCCCGAGGTCGAGGTCATGATTCGTACCGGCCGCATTCGTGAGACGCTTAAGGATGAGATGCTCGACGTGGTCAAGCCCGATCTGGTGCTCTGCGGCGCCCGCGGCCTGTCCTCAATTAAGTACGCGCTACTGGGCTCGATTTCGACGTTCCTGCTGCGCAATACGGACTGCGACATTTTGGTCGTGAAGTAGCGTTGCTCCCACCGGCCGCGGGGCCTGCGGGGTTTCCACGGGCACGTCCTCGCCGCTTTGCGGCTGCGGGATGTGCCCTTAGGAAACCCCTCCCGGCGGGCGGGCCCTGCGGTATCCTTGCTGGCTTTTCTCCCGTGCGGATGAAAAGGGCTGAGGGAAAGTTTGTGAGCTGGTCGGGCTTTGCCCGGCCAGCTCTTTTTGATTTAAAATACCTGCTCAGTTGTGATTTTTGGTGCTGGGAGGCGCTTGTGGGCAAGGCTAAGGCTAAGGCGAAGAAAAAGACGACGGGGGCGCGGGCTAAGCGCGATCGTCGTCGGAAGCTCGCGACCGAAGCTCCTGCATCTGCTGAGGAGTTGCTGGCGAGTGTACCGGGGCTTGACGCGCTGCAGGATGTTCCGGCGTTCGATGACCTGCCGGTCGATGCGGCTCAGCAGGCTGCATTTGACGACTTTTGCGCACAGGCCGAGGAGCCCGAGCAGATGCAGCTCGGTGCCGTGGTGCGCCTGGACCGCGGGTTTCCGCTGGTGGCGACTGCCGATGATACGTTTCGTGCCGAGCATGCCGTAGGGTTTGCCAAGTCGCGTGGCGAGGACGAGGTCTTGCTGCCCGCCGTGGGCGACCGTGTGGCGGTGCGCCGCGCTCCCGGGCACGACATGGGCGTGATCGAGCGCGTACTGCCACGCCGTACGAGCTTTGAGCGTTGGCGTGGTCGTGCCCGCGGTGAGCGCCAGGTGCTCTGCTCCAACGTTGACAGCGTGCTGATCGTGCAGGCGCTCGGCGCCGGCGAAGTGCTGCTCGACCGCGTGGCGCGCTCACTGGTGTTGGCGCTCGATTGCGATGCCGAGCCGGTGGTGGTGCTCACCAAGGCCGACCGCTGCGAGGCCGATGAGCTCGAGCGCGATCTGGACCGCGTGCGCCGTCTGGTGGGTCCGGACGTTCGCGTGATCGTGACGTCTTCTGCCGAGGGCCTCGGTCTGGACGAGATCCGTGCCTGCGTGCCCGCCGGGAGCTGTGCCATGATTTTGGGCGAGTCGGGTGCCGGTAAGTCGACGCTGCTCAATGCGCTGCTGGGCCACGATGCGCTGGCCACTGGCGGCGTGCGCGAGCGTGATGACCAAGGTCGCCACACCACGGTTGCGCGCGTGATGGTGGCGCTGCCGGGCGACGCCGGCGTGATCGCCGATGCCCCGGGCCTGCGCAGCCTGCCGCTCGTGGGACATGAGCGGGGCCTGGCGCGTGCCTTCCCCGAGATCGTCGAGGCGTCGCGTGCGTGCCGGTTTGGCGATTGCACGCACACTCACGAGCCGGGTTGCGCCGTTCGCGAGGCCGAGGACGCGGGACAGATCGACAGTCTGCGCCTGGAGACGTTCCAAAACCTGGCGTCATCCATGCGCGTGAGTGCCCAAATGCTCGACCCCGATGTCCATCTGTAATTGAATTTTCCTATGACAGCCGTCTCCCAACTGTTCGGGAGGCGGCTTTTTTGCTGCCAAAGCGCCTCGAAATATGCGTTTTGCCGACGTGCTGACCAAAACCTTGCCACGAGCTTGACGGACTGGTCAGCTTTTGGTCAGCAATTGGTTTGACACGTAAAACCAAGATCGCGATTGCGCCGCTTTGCACTCTGACCGCCCAGACAATGGTGGTACGGGCATTCGCCCGGCACTGCCATGAGAGGAGCGGCCGTGAACAAGAGCAAGCGCATCGCCATCAGTCTGGTCGCGGGCGTGCTTGCCGCGGCGCTCTGCATGGTCTACGGCTCGTCGATCCGCTCACAAGCCGAGCAGGCCCAGGCCGAGACTTTGGCAAAATACGGCGGCGACCGCGTTGAGGTGTGCGTCGCGGCGCGCGATATCGATGCGGGCGAGACCCTCGACGAGACTAATGTCATAACTCAGGAATGGCTGGCGAGTCTGTTGCCGCGTGATGCGGCGACCGAGCTGCGTCAGGTGCGCGGCGACGTGACGACCTCGCGCATTCCCAAAAACGCCGTGATTTGCAATGTCTACACCAAGGCCGAGAGCCACAAGCTCGAGGTGCCTAAAGGCAAGGTTGCCGTTTCGGTGGCGGTCGATGCCGAGCACTCGGTCGGCGGCGCCACGGGCGTGGGCAGCTACGTGGATGTGTATGTGCAAAAAGATGGCGTAACCGATCGGCTGTGCGGCGCGTACGTGATCGATACCAGCGAAGATGCCGGCACCACGCGTGAAGGCAAGATCGAGTGGGTGACGCTGGCGGCAGACCCCGAAGATGTCAAGGAATTGCTGGGAGCCTCGGGAAAGGGAACGGTCAGCTTGACGATTCCCGCTACGGCGCGCGGCAAAAAGAGCGGAGGCGACGAGTGATGAAGGCGATCTGGCTTGCGTGCTGCGCGTGCGGCGATTACGGGCTGCTACAGCAGGAAGTCGAGGGTCGCGATGTGGGCGCGCAGGTGCTTCGTGTGGGCGACCTGGATGGGCTGGTATCCATGGCGCGGGCGTTTCCGTCGCGCCGCGGTGCCGCCATCATCGCGGCGTCTCTGTTCGATACTGAAGACGTGCGGAAGACCGTTGCGCGCCTGACGGCCGAGGGCCGTGTGAGTCGCGTCGTCGTGTTGATCGAGACGCTCGACCCGTCGGATATCGAAGGGCTGTTTCGCGCGGGGGCGACCGAGGTCATCGCTGCGCACAGTTTGTGCGGCAACGGGCGCGCGGGTGAGGGAACGGTTGATTCCGATCGGCACATGACGATTGAGCCCGATGCTTTTGTTGATAGGGAACCCGGGGCGCCTCGCGCTACAAGAGGCCCGCGTGTTGATGAATATGGAAAAGCGGAAGCCGAGCATGGTCGGCGCCCCCGGGACCCCCTTGCATACGATGGCGCTGGAGGGCCGGTGCCGTATGGCGATGACGCTCTGGCTGAAGATATGGGATACGTGCACGGCGTAAATCTGGTCGATGAGCTCGACGAGGTCGAGGGTTTTGCCGGGGCTGGCGAGCCGTGTGCCGCTGCGTCTTTGGCTTCGGAACCGCAGTCCGGGCAGTCTGCCATGCCGGCTTGGGCCCAGCGCGTGACCGCGGCGGGGGAGACGGGAATGTTATCGCCCGCGTCCGTGTCGCCGGTTCCTGCGCCGTCAGCCCCCGCGCTGTCGGCGGACGCTTCGATTCCGTCGCGTCGGGCACCGATCGTCTGCGCCGTTTCGGGTTCGGGCGGTTGCGGCAAGTCGACGATCGTTGCCACCATGGCGCATGCGGCGTCGCTGTTGGGTTTGCGTGCCGCCGTGCTCGACTTGGACCTCATGTTTGGAAACCTATACGATCTGCTGGGTGTCGATGCCCCGCACGATATGGCGACGCTTATCGAGCCGTCGGCGGCGGGCGAACTTGCCGAGCCGGATATCGTGACCGCATCGATGCGCGTCGCTCCGGGCGTCACGCTCTGGGGACCTGTCGCCGCCCCCGAGAAGGCCGAGCTCATGGCACGTCCGGTGGAGCTATTGCTCGATGTTTTGCGCCGCGAATCCGACGTGGTCTTTGTTGACACCTCGGTCTTTTGGGGTGATGCCGTGGCCGCCGCGGTGGCGACGAGCGACCGTTGCCTGGTCGTAGGCGATGCGGCGGTATCGTCCGCGACATCCGCTTCGCGCGTCATTGAGCTGGCGAGCCGTGTGGGCGTGCCACGCACGCGCATGAGCGCCGTGTTCAACCGGTTTGGTGCGCGCGGTGCCGACGAGGACGTCGCCATGCGATTCGAGATTGCCTGCGCACTGAGCTCCAAGATCCGCATTGCCGATGGCGGTCAGGACTTGGCCGCGCTCATGGCATTCGGTCGCGCCGACGAGGCAGTGGGTCAGACGAGCGCTTTTGCGACCAGCGTGCGCGAGGCCACGCGCGAAATGCTCGTGGAGCTGGGCTGCGCCGTCGGTCCCTGGAGCGATATGGTCGCCGACCGCGCGACCCGCACCGAGCGCCCGCGCATCCGTCTTCCCTGGTCGCGTGAGGGTGATTCGCGATGAGCCTGCAGACGAGGATTAAAGCCGCTGGCGCGGCCGCCGCGGCTGCCCCCGTTGATGCGGGACGCCACCGTGCCGTTAAACGCCGCACCAAGCGTGCGGTGATGGACCGCATGGGCTACGACGAGGTGGCGCGCATCAGTGCCTACGTCGACCCGGCCCTTGCCCGCTCTGAGCTACGTCCGGCGGTGGAAGCGGCGCTCAACGTGGAAAAGCCGACCGACTTGGCGACGCCTGAGCGTGAGACCATCATCGACGAGATCCTAGATGACGTGGTGGGCCTGGGACCGCTGCAGCCGCTCATTGAGGACGACACCGTTACCGAAATCATGATCAACGGCTGTCGCTCTGCCTTTTTTGAGCGCAGTGGCGTTTTGTATCCCATCGAGCACGCGTTTGAGGACGACGAGCAGATCCGTGTGCTCATCGACCGCATCATCTCGCCGCTCGGCCGTCGTATCGACGAGCGTAGCCCCATCGTCAACGCCCGCCTCAAGACGGGTTATCGCGTCAACGCGGTGATTCCGCCCGTGGCGATCGACGGGCCAATCCTCACCATCCGTAAGTTCTCGGACCGTATCTGTTCGTTGGACGAGCTTGTGGGGCTGGGGTCACTGCCGCTTTGGTATGCGCAGCTACTGTCGTGCGCGGTGTCGTTGCGGCAGGACTTGGCGGTTGCGGGAGGCACGGGGTCGGGCAAAACCACGCTGCTCAACGCGCTGTCGTGCGAGATTTCCACCGGCGAGCGTATCGTGACGATCGAGGATTCCGCCGAGCTCAAGTTTGCACATCACCCACACGTTGTTCGTCTGGAGGCGCGTGAGGCGTCAATCGAGGGCGAGGGCGCGGTGACGATTCGCGACCTAGTGACCAATGCTTTGCGTATGCGCCCCGACCGCATCGTCGTGGGCGAGGTGCGCGGTGCCGAGTGCTGCGACATGCTGCAGGCCATGAACACGGGCCACGACGGCTCGCTCACCACGCTCCATGCGGGTACCGAGCAGGAGACCGTGGTTCGCCTGACGCTGCTTGCGCGCTACGGCATCGATTTGCCGAGTGAGCTTATCGAAGAGCAGATCGCCATGGCGCTCGACGGCATCGTGATGTCCGAGCGCCATGCAGATGGCAGGCGCTTTGTAGCCTCATATTCGGGGGTTCACCGCGGCGCGTCGGGTGGTGTTGAGCTCGAACGCTACGTGACTTTCGATGCCGCCGAACGTACCTGGACGCTCGACCGCGAGCCGCCGTTTATTGCGGAGGGCTTGCGGTCGGGAACGCTCACGCAAGAGGAGGTGGACGAATGGAGATCGCTATGCCCCTCGTCGTAGGGGGTTTGGCGGGGCTTTCTGTCGCGACGGCGTGTGGGGCAGAGCCTCGTGTGCCGCGGATGCCGCCGGCGGAGCTGGCGCGCCAGACGCTCGAATCGATGGCGGAGAAGCTGCCGCGTGAGTTGACGGAAAACGACCTGCTGACAAAGGTTGCCCGCTCGTGGGTGTCGCTGATCCCCGCAGATCGCCTTGGACTTGCTATTGAGGATAACGCGGCTCGTCTGGCATTTCTGCTGCTGTCGAGCGGTATCTGCAGCGTTTTGCTGGCCGTTGCGTCGTTGTCGCCCATCGGCTTTGTCTTGGGGCTGGTGGCGCCGTTTGGCGTGGGCGCCGCGCGTGACACCTTCGATCGCCGACGCGAACAGCATGATGTGGAAGAGGCCATGCCCGAGGCATTCACAGCGTTATCCATGTCGCTTGCCTCGGGGCATTCGCTGGCACAGGGTATGCGCTTTGTGGGCGCCCATGCGCAAGAGCCGGTGCATACCGAGTTTTTGCGGGTGGCGGCGGCAATCGATTGCGGTATCTCGGCGACCGACGCACTCGATGACCTGCTCGTTCGCATCGATGCCCCCGGCCTTTCGCTTGTCACCTTGGCGCTCAAAGTATCGCAGCGTACCGGGGCTCCGCTTGCCGGCTTGCTGTCCGAGGCGTCGGGCATGGTGGGTGAGCGCATTGAGCTCAAGCGCCGTCTGGATGTTAAGACGTCACAGGCGCGTATGTCGGCGCACATGGTCGCGGCGATGCCGGCGGGCATGTGCGCGGTACTGGCTTTGCTTTCGGCAGACTTTCGCCGCGGTCTTGCGACGCCGGCTGGTGCGGGCGCCGTGGTGCTGGGACTTGCCCTCAACGTCGTTGCCCTGGTAGTTATCCGGCGCATTATGCGGGTGGAGTTATGAGTGCCCTGGTCGGGGCCGCGGCTTGTCTGTGTGCCCTGAGCGTATTTGCCGCGACAGGTTTGGAGCGTGCGGATGCTCGCAAGATTGCAGAGACGTGCAAGCGTGAGGCGGTACTGGTCATTGCTGCGGGCCGCTCGGTGATCGATGCCCTGACCGCGCGAATGAAGGGCGCGATTGGGACGGGCGGCCCGGCGCGGGTGTCGCTCGGTGAGGTGTCCGAGATGATCGACGTGGTGCGCCTGGGGCTTTCTGCCGGCCTTTCGTTTGACGCGGCGCTCGAGATTTTCTGTGCCAATCGTCGGTCGGTGCTGGCCGTCCGTCTTGAGCGAGCCTGCATGGCGTGGCAGGTGGGCGTGGGGACGCGCGAGGCCGAGCTGTTGGCTGCCGCGCGCGACCTGGACGTGCGAGCGCTCGAGACCTTTGCCATCACGGTGGGGCAGGCGCTTGCCCTGGGCGCTCCGCTGGCCGAGACGCTGGCTGCTCAAAGTCGCGAGATCCGTGCGGCCCATCGCGCCGCAGTCGAGCGCGAGATCGAACGCGCACCGGTCAAGCTGCTGATTCCCACCGGCACGCTCATCTTGCCGGCGTTGCTTCTGTCCATATTGGGCCCGCTGCTGGGAGCAGGCGGGATGATGTAGGGAGGAATACATGAACACGATGACCGACATTGCGGGCAAGGCTTGGAGCTGGGCTTTTTGCCGGGCAATCCGCGTTCGCCAGCGTGCCAAGGCGCTGTTGCGGGAGGAGAGCGCGCAGGGCACTACCGAATATGCCATCTTGGTCGGCGTGCTCGTGGTGATCGCGATTATCGCCATCGTCGCGTTTAAGAGCAAAGTCGAAGAACTATGGAACGCGATCAAAGACGGCATCAACAGCCTGTAGGAGGCAGGCGGCCTGTTGGTTCGCCGCTGGTGCTCGCCTGTTTGCTCGTGGCAATAGCGGTGACGCTTTGGGGGCTGGGCGTTGCGCGGCAGCAGCGTCCAGGAGCTACTGCCGATTTGGGATCGGGCTCGGCGGCGGTGTCACAAGCGGAAGGCGCGCGAGA
This sequence comes from uncultured Collinsella sp., assembly GCA_900554595.1. GTDB lineage: Bacteria > Actinomycetota > Coriobacteriia > Coriobacteriales > Coriobacteriaceae > Collinsella. The sequence goes on from USHZ01000020.1 coordinate 12,162, forward strand.
TTCGGGCGGTCAGAATGCCGCCGTCACGGCTCGGACCTTTTTGCAGGCACTCGACGAGCGGGCGGCCAGCGCGACGGAGCCGTCTGCAGACAACGCGATCGCGGTTCGACTCGCATGGTCCGAGGACCGGCCGATGACCGAGGCAGCGGCAGACCTGCTGCGCGCCTACCGCGAGGTGCCCACGGCCCAGCTCGCCCTGAGCGGCTATCTCGATATTAAGGGCAACGTATGGGGCGCCATCGTGCGCGATGGGCGAGGCTGGGTCGACATGGTGACGGTTGCTGCTGATGCCGGCGATGCCTCGTGCCGCCTGCGTGCCGTGCGCCTGGTTCCGCAAACAACGGAGTCAAAGGAGGGGTCGTGAAATGCATAACGTCCTGCGTGAGGAATCTGCTCAGTCGACCGTCGAATACGCCATCGTCACCGTGGCGCTGTTATCGATTGTGCTGGCGATTGCGGGGCTTTGGCGCGCTGGCACCGATGGGCGCTTGGCGGCACTGGTCGAGCGGGCAGCGTCTCATGGCGTCGCCCCATCGTCGGTTATCGATGCCGCGACGGGTGCCAAGGACATCGCTCTGTATTGATCTCGCGCGCGAGGACCGGGCACAGTCTACGGTCGAGGCCGCCTTTTTGCTGCCGACGTTTTTGACGCTTATCTTGCTCGCGTTGCAGCCGGTGTGCCTGCTCTATACGCGCGCGGTCATGGAGTCTGCCGCCGCCGAGACCGCGCGGCTTATGACCACGACGACGGTGGAGGACGACGATGACCTTAAGGAGTTCACTCGCCGCAGACTTGCCGCGGTGCCCAACGTCTCGTTTTTTCATGCCGGCGGGCCGCTGTCGTGGGATATCGAGTTGGGGCGGGCCGGTGCCGGCGGCGTTTCGTCCGTGTCTGTTGCCGGCGAGGTTAAGCCGCTGCCCGTGATCGGTGCATTTGTGCAGGCCATGGGCAGTGCGGGTGAGGGCGGCTATGTCGAGCTCAAGGTCGACGTTTCGTATCGATCACGTCCCGAATGGCTGGAGGGAGATTATGATTCATGGATTGCTGCATGGGATTAGGTGCTGCCTGCTGCGGGTGACGCAAGGGTTTGCGGCCCACCGTCGACCAGGCGCTCGCCGCAAGCGGGGCGGCTTTATGGGCCGTGCCGGTATCGACTTGTTTATCGAAGACGGTGCCTATACCACGCTCTCCTCTGCGGTTGTCATTCTGGTGGTGCTTACGCTGCTGTTTTCGTCGGCCGCGGCGATATGGAGCATGTCGCGCGCCGGAGACACCCAGGTGGCGGCCGATAGCGGTGCGCTGGCGGGCGCCAACGTGGTGTCGTCCTATCACACGGCCGCCACGGTGGTGGATGCGAGCATTTTGAGTTTGGGCCTGGCGGGGTTTGCCACGATCGGCACCGGCTTGGTCGCCATTCTCATTCCGGGCGCCGAGGTTGTTGGCAGCGATATCATCGATACGGGAACCCAGATCATTAAAACGCGTAACAAGTTTGCCAAAAGCGCGGCAAAGGGCCTGCAAAAGATCGAGACCGCCTTGCCGTACCTGGTTGCCGCGCGCGCCATGCAGGCAGTATCGGCGCAGGATACCGACGGCGTGACCTATACCGGTACGGCGCTTGCCGTGCCCAGGACATCCGAGTCGGATTTTGTTGCGCTCGAAGGATCCGAAATCTCGACCGATGCCATTAAAGATGCGTCGGAAGATCTGGAGCGCGCGGCCGAGGAGCTGCAAAAAGCATCGGAGGAGACGGCGAAGGCCAAAGAGCGCGCCTGGCTTGCGGATTGCGGTGGATCGGATAAAGGTTCGGTCGGCAGCTGTTCGTGTATGTGGGAGCGCGCAAAAAGCCTAACGGATCTCCCCGGTGTTCAAAATCCGCATTACTCATCGAGCGTTACGTGGGAGCCTCAAGTTGCCCTTGATCGCGCGAAGGACTACTACCATTGGCGTCTGACAAATGAGAAGCCCCAAGGCTCGAGTGTCGAGATGAAGGCAGAGTCTGCGGCGCGTAAGGCGTTCTATACCTATGCGAGTGCGGAGGTCGATCGGGCATATATAACCGAGAACGAAGACAGGGTTTCCTCCTATATTCCGCTGCTGCCGCGCAACTCTGATGAGGTTCGGGCGACGGAACTCTATACCGATGCGGTGTGGCCGACTAGCGTGAACGATGACAAGGCGTATCTGCATTACGGGACGACCTGCCCTAACTACAAGAAAGGAACGCCGAGCGGATTTGCTTCGGTTGCCGATTACGATGGGCAAGATAAATGCAGCAAATGCCATTTTGGCGTTTTGTCGCTTGGTGCTGTTGCGGCGCCTTCAACCTCTATCGAAAACGGCTTCGAGTATCACTTTGACAAGTTTAAAGACGCCCTGGAGGACTACGTCAACTGTCGCAACAAGGAACTCGAACTCAAGCGTCAGACCGAGGACGAAGCCGACCGTGCGGGCAATGCGTTCGATACCGCCATCAAAGAACTTTCCGGTGAGCGCCCGCGCATCGCGCCGCCCGGCCGCAACGGCGTAGTCGCCTTTGCGGTCTCGGGCGCCATCTCCAGCCCCGACGAGCTCAGCTCCTCGTTTAACACGGCGGTTGAGCTTGGCGATCGTGGTGCAATTTCTGCTGCAGTGCTCGCGCCCGATGATGCGACGGCGCAAAATAACGTTCTCTCGCGGTTTTTCTCGACGCTGGAGGAGCGTTCGGGCGGCGTTGCCGGCGTGCTCGACGGCGTTATGGATGTTTGGGGCCACCTGCTTGTGGGGTACGGAGACATCCAGGGTGCGGCCGACGAGCTTATGGGAGAGCTGATCGGTGGCTTGGGAGGGGGTAGCGGCGCGTTGGGCTCCATCGCGTCCTGGCTCGGTGACACCGTCTCGTCTTCCGTGGCGGCGCTGGGGCTCGAACCGTGCGATTTGCGTCTGCGAAAACCGGTGTTGACCGATACCGCCAATGTCATTAAAAGTCCGGGGTCCGATATCGCGGGCATCTCCAAAACTCAAGATACCCTGCGAAAAATCCCCTTGGGCGTGACTGACCCAAAGGCACTTTGCGAGGCCTTGCAATACCAGGTCGAGCGTACGATCAACGGGGCAGTGTTCACCATCGCCGAGATTCCGCTGCCCGGCGGCGGCTCCATCCCGCTCACGGTCGATGTTGCTACGCTGGTGGGAGCTTTTGGCGGTGGGTCGTAATGGGCATTCGCACGGGCTTGCGCGAGGAGCGTGCCCAGGCGACGGTCGAGATGACCGTGGTTACGCCTGTCCTGCTCGTGCTGGCTCTCATCGCGTACAACGTCATGATCTTTGCCGGCGCGGTCGCGCGCTTCGACCGCGTGGTGCCCGACATCGTGCTGGCGCACGCTGTGGCGCCGGGCGGAGAGGGTGACGAGAGCTCCATTGACGCTTCCGCGACCGTTCAAGCTCGGATTCAGGATGCCATGGAAGGATATGACCTACAGGTCGAGGTCTCGAGCGAGCAAGGCAGGGCGTCATCGGATGGTGGCCTGCTCTCTCTTTCTGGTACGTTTAGGACCTATACCTGCACCATGCGCTACGAGCCATGGCCGAGTTCGCTGAGCATCGCCGGCGTTTCCCTGGGGGCGCCGGCCGTGCTCACGCATGAACGCGCGGTGACGGTCGATCCATGGCGTCCGGGGGTGGTCATGTGAGTGCGGTCTCGTCCTATATCGTCTACGCGCGGGCGCTCAACAGGTTGGGCTGGACGCCGGCCGAGTTTGTGGTGGCGGAGTCGTTTACCGTGCGTCTGCGCGGCATGCTGGGACGGCGGCCGATTGCCGCCAGCGGACTGCCGCTTGTCATGGCGTTTCCGCGCTGTTCCTCGGTTCACACCTGCTTTATGGCCTATCCCATCGACATCGCCTTTATCGATCGCAATGGCAATGTCCTCGTGTGCTACGAAAACGTACGTCCCTGGCGTATGTGTTCCTGCCCCGGCGCCTGGGCGGCACTCGAGCGCCCTTCAATCATTGTTTCGCCCCCTGCTCTCCAACGCGTGCCGGCATAGGAATTGGCGACAGTGGACTTTCGTCATACGAAATTTGGTACGATGGAGGAGGAGATGCATGGATGTCGAGATCCATCCCAACGCCAAAAAGCACCTGACGTAAAAACAGGTGCTTGGTGCCTGGCTCGCGGTTACTGAGTGTATTCGCCGCGAGTCGGAAGACGAGCCGCCGAGATGGCTTGCCATTGGATGGCTTCCGGACGGACGGAGCGTGGAGCTCGTTGCGGTCGAACTTATTCGTGGATGGCTCATTATTCATGCCTTGTCTCCGGTTCAGAAGAAATTCTGGCAAGAGATCGAGCGAGCTCGGCAAAGGGGTCGATGATGGGCAAGACATATACGACCGCTAATGGTCAGGTTGTAACGGATGAAATGATTGACGCGTGGTGCGAGTCGTA
>USHZ01000021.1 GCA_900554595.1 uncultured Collinsella sp.
AGGTGCCGTGGCTCGGACGGTCGATTCTTGTTCGTTATCTATTTAAGGAGGCCGTCCTATGGCCGACAATCGCAAGCGTGCACCGCGTGGAGGCAAGCAGGCTGCTTCTGGCTCGCGTCCGACTCGCCGCAACGACCGCGCTGCCGCTCCCAAGGGCCAGCGCGAGCGCTTACAGGCTGCTCGTCCGCAGCGCGAGCGTAGCCGCGATAACGTTCAGGTTCCCAAGGGCGAATTTATCGAAGGTCGTCGTGCTGCCGCCGAGGCACTACGTACCGGCTTTCCCGTCAAGTGCGCGCTCATTGCCGAGGGCGGGGAGCGTGATGCCGCCCTGTCGCGCCTGGTCGACGACCTCAACGCCGCGGGCGTCCGCATTAAGTATGTGTCGCGCGCGCAGCTCGATGCGCTGTCGAGCCATGGCGCTCACCAGGGCATTGCGCTCGAAGTTGGTAATTTTCCCTATGCCGATGTTGCCGATATCCTCGACCGCGCAGGCGAGGGCCCGGCACTTGTCGTGGTGCTCGACCACGTGACCGACGACGGTAACTTTGGCGCCATCGTGCGCTCCGCCGAGGTCGTGGGCGCGGCGGGCGTCATCATTGCCAACAAGCGCGCCGCCGGTGTGACCGTCGGCAGCTACAAGACTTCTGCCGGCGCCGTCATGCATCTGCCCATCGCACAGGTTCCCAATATCGCCCGTGCGCTCGATGACCTCAAGGCCGCTGGCTTTTGGGTGGGCGGCGCCTCCGAGCACGCCGAGGGCAGCTGCTGGGACGCTCCCTTCGAGGGCCGCGTTGCGCTCGTCATGGGCTCCGAGGGCGATGGCATCTCGCGCCTGGTGCTCGAGAAATGCGACTTTTTGACCAAGCTTCCCCAGCGCGGCATGACCGAGAGCCTCAATGTTGCCCAGGCGACCACGGCGCTGTGCTTTGAGTGGCTGCGCTGCAATGCCGGCGAGCTCATGGGGGAGGAGTAACGCATGTCCAAGAAGAACCGCGCCAAGTCCAAGGCCAAGCGCTTTGGCGAAGGCTCGGCAAAGCCGATTGTTTCGGCCGCGACCTATGGCGTGGGCGGCAATGCGTTTGCGCAGGCCATCGCCGATCCGGTCTCGACGGTGCACTCCAATAAGCCCGAGCTGCTGGTGGTCGACGGCTACAACGTGATTCACTGCACGCCGCGCTACGAAAAGCTCGTCTACGACCATTCCGACGATCCGTATTCCAGCGACGTCCACGATATGGCGCGCACCGCGCTCATCAACGATGTTGCGGCGTTTGCCCAGGGCCGCTACGAGGCCGTGATCGTGTTCGACGGTGCGGGCAATATCTCCAGCGAGCGCCCCAATCTGCCGGCCCGTGGCGTGCGTATCGAGTTTTCGCCGACGGGCGTCTCCGCCGATACCGTGGTACAGAAGCTCTGCATCGAGGCGCGCGAGGAAGGCCGCGCGTGCTCCGTGGTGTCGAGCGACGGCACGATCCAAGCCGTCGTCATGGGCAAGGGTGTTACGCGCATCTCGAGCCGCATGCTGGTGGACGAGATCAAACAGATCGATAACGACGTTCACGAGGCAGAGGAAGCTCCGCAGATTAAGATGACTCTGGGCAGCCGCCTGAGTCCCGATGCCCTGGCCAAGCTCAAGGCCCTGCGCGGACGGTAGGGGAGTTGGCGGGGCAATGCTGCCTTGCTAACTCCATTCAGCGATGTCGATCATTCTTTCGAGGCGCCACGTTAGCGCCTCTTTTAGATAAGGCAGTCTCGCTGCTAGGGCATCGTTTTTAGACAGAATCTCGATTGCCTCGTCGACAAAACCTTCGAGTTTGCCCCCGTCAAACCAGCTCATATCCTCAACAAGCAACATTTGTTTCGCGGGACTTGAATGGAACTGCGCGCTGGCAAAACTGTGCTCTCCTGCCCTAAGCTCCTCTAGAGATATGTTGCACCAGAGCGATGAGCCCGAATCGAAGATGGGGGCTGGTCTGCAGGCCAGTGAGTTGACGTTTCGCACGAGGCCGAAGTTGCGCCAATGACGATCGTAGTTGGCGATGATGTCGTCGCATACGATCATGCGGTCAAGGGCATCCTTAACGCCTGCCACCCCGAGCTCCTCGCAATTTGCTACATATCGCTCGTAGTCGGTTAGCCGTTCATCTGCGTTTGCGTGCTGGTTTACATAGAACGCAGGGACATACTCTTCTTCATCAGTTAAGAAGACATCGCATATGCTCAGGGCGGAAGTGCCCGTGCCCTCGAGCGAGTAAGGCACGTAATCGCAGGCGTTTAGGATGCGACGGTGGAGCGCGGTCGCCACCAGCTCGTTATAAGGTTCCTGGTTCAGGTGCGCTCCTGCCTTATGCAGAATTCGACGCCCGCCCTCGCACGTCCAGTACTTTTGAAGATTGCCGTCCGAGGTGTTATCGGGCTTTGCGGCAGCCGCTTTTCCCTCTGGGGCAAAGGGCGCAATGGACAGCGAGACGTCATCAAAGGCGTTATTGAAGAAGTTGATATCCTCCCAGGCGAGACCGGAATCTTGGGGTCTAATCCAATACTGGTCGGATAGGGAGAGGCCAAGATTTCGCTGGACGAGTTCATCGGGAACATCGACTGCGGCTTCTGCAAGCAGGGAGGCTAGCCCAATGCGTGCGAGCGGGATACCGCGGCCGCGCCACCAGATGCGGAAGGAGTCGAGCGATATGGGGCTATTAGGGCCAAATACTCCAATAGGGGCGTGGGCGTAATCGATGTCGGCGCCGATGTGGGTAAAGTCTTTTCGAGATGTGCTGTAGACCAGCTGAGCGACTTCGTGCGTGCGATTCATGAGGGTGAACGCGATCTCGCTCTTACCGTGGCCGCGGCGGGGACGTCCCCCCGTTTTGGTCACGGAGCGGAGTCGCGTGTCGACGCTGTCTTTGTCGATGAGCCATACACCAGAAGCCTTGCGGGCCTCAAGTGCTCCGTTTTTTATGAGCTCCTGCACCCTGCGCGGAGTGATGCCGAGCAGTTCGGCTGCTTCCTTGGTAGTAAGCATCGCGAAACCCTTCGTCAGAACGAATAGTTTTATATATAGCAATTGTAATTAAAACTATTCGTTCTGACGAATGGTTTTGAGATGTGGTCGGGTGAAGGGCCTGTTGCGCCTCGTCGGCAATTCCTTTATTCTTAACTGGCTTCGCGCGAAAGCGCCAAGTGTGCCAGTGTGGCGCAACGGTAGCGCAACTGATTTGTAATCAGTGGGTTGCAGGTTCGATTCCTGTCACTGGCTCCATGAGAGTTTCGGGCTCTGTCTCCAATTGGGACAGGGCCCGTTTCTTGTGTGTGCCGGAATCGAACCCGCAAGGGCGCGAGCGTTAAGCGAACGCGAAACGTTCGTAGCGAGCGGGCGAGGATGCCGGCAGGCATCCGAAGCCGGAGCGGATTCGCGAAGCGAATGCGCGGACTTCCTGTCACTGGCTCCATGAGTTTCCGCAGGTCATAGGCGATATAGCCTCTGATTCTGCCTTCTCATGCAACAGTTAACGCAACAAACATGCAACAATTAAATCGAAATTGTACTTGGATGTGTTTTGTGACCGATAGTCATTGTCAATAAACGCGTGCAATGAAGCGGGAAAAGCCAAGCTTACAGTTGCTGTCTCCATTAGAGTTTTTGGGCTTTGTGTCTCCAACTGGGATAGGGTGGAAAGGGACCAAGGCGCTGAGAGCTCCGATGCCGCTTCTCGAAAGACCGCGCGCCGTGCACGGTTCTCTTTCCTGTAGCCCATGGGTATAACTATGGTTTAGATTAAATTCGGCGTGGGAGGTCGAGAGCGACAAGGATTTCCCGTCGTTTGTGAGCAAGCCGATTGAAAGGACTCATGATGATTAATAACGTAGAGGACCCAACGGTTGCCAATATCTTGTCGACCGATATGCTAAAAATCTATGACATTCCTCGTTACCAGCGCGAGTACACTTGGAATCAGCGCGACTGGGCGAATCTCTATGACGATATCACCCAAAACGACGCCGGCTACTTTCTGGGCTCGTTTATTGTCGTGAACGGGACTGTGAATTCCAAGATGGATACCATTCACTATGAAGTTATCGATGGCCAGCAACGCCTGACGACGCTCAGTCTTCTCCTTGCCGCCCTCTATACTCGCATCATGGAGCATAAGGATTCTATCGATGACGACATGATGTCGGACGATATTCGACCCCTGCGCAATCGTCTGATCTTGAAATCTGACAAGTCAATGACGCGCGTTATTCCTCAGGTTCAGAATCATAACCTTGAGGATTACCGCTGGATCTTGAAGGAACATATCGGCCTAGATGCGGTTATACAAAAGCCGAAGTTCCTTGGTCTAAGAAAGATGTCTAAGGCATTCAACTATTTTTACGATCGGCTGGGTGAGGACGTTGAGGGCAGGGATGGAATCGAGTGCGTTCGCTGCCTCCTTGATATCTGCAGGCTGGTGTACTCGGCGGTCGTGGTCCAGATTACCGTCGATAGCCATGCTGACGCCTACACCTTGTTCGCGTCCCTTAACAACCGCGGTGTTCCCTTGAGCGCCGTCGACCTTATCAAGAACATGCTTCTCGGCAAGGTTGCCGGGGTGGATGACGGACAGCTCAACTATTACTTTGAACGCTGGCAGGAAGTGCTCCACAATCTCGGCGATGACTACAAGACGCAGGAACGCTTCTTCCGCCAGAACTACGATGCCTTCCGCCGGGAGGTGAACAAGCCATTTATCGGCGAATCTGGTTCCCAACTCCCTCTCGGTTCCGTTGCCACGCGTTCCAACCTTCTGAAAATCTACGAGAAGCGGATGGAATCTGCTGACGGCGCCCTTAAGGTGTTGGACGAGCTGACCGAGAATTCCGCACTCTATTCGAGGATCATTGGGCTCGATCAAGAGAGCCCGGATTCCGAGCTTTCGCATCAGCTTTTGGAGCTTTCAAGAGCGCAGGGCGTCGCATCTTACCTGATGCTGCTGTTCCTCTTTAAGAGGCAGAACCAGTTGGAGCTAAAAGATGAAACCCTCGCGCTCCTTGTTAAGCTCCTCGTCTGCTTCTTTGTCCGGCGCAACCTCACCGATACACCTCCCACACGTGATCTTGAGAGACTCTTCATCAGTATTTGTGAGAGCCTCGAAAGCGAGGGACTCAAGGGCATTGCGGCCGCGGAGTACATCAAGAAGCGCCTCGTCGATGTGTCTGCCAGCGACGCTTCCTTCAAAGAACGTCTTGAGGGGCCGATTTACGACGTCAATCCCGATATGACGCGCTACATCCTTACTGTTATCGCATCTCCGAGCGTTACGAAAGAGATGAAGCCACTTTGGGAACGATACGCCTCCGGAAACTACGTCTGGACAATCGAGCACATCTTCCCTCAGGGCAAGAACATTCCAGATGAATGGGTGAAGATGGTTGCGGACGGCGACATGTCTAAGGCGATTGAGGTGCAGGAGAAACAGGTCCACACGCTTGGAAATCTAACTATCACCGGGTATAACTCAAAGCTGAGCAACATGCCCTTTGTGACCAAGCGAGACCGCAAGGATGCTTACGGGGCGAATGTCGGATATCGCAACGGGTTGAATCTGAACGACGAGTTGGTAAACACGGATACCTGGACCAGCGAGCAGATTCAGGAGCGCACAGACAAGCTCGTTGGACTCACTTTGAAAGCTTTTGACTTTGACGAGATTAAGTTCTAGTGACCGCCAGCCAATATCTTGGGGGCATTCAGTCCAAACGATTCAATCTTGATCTGTAACATCTAGACCGGTATTTCTCGTCAAGCTGTTACAGATTTAGATGTTAAGACGGGTTGGGCGGGGAATATCTCAATCTGTAACACGAAGAGGCTGAAAACCGTTCTTACTGTTACAGAATGAGACGTAAGCTGGGGCCTCTGCGTAATATCTCGATCTGTAACAGATAGGGGAGAAAATGTTCTCTAAATGTTACAGATCGAGACAAAGGCCGGACCGGTCCCAGTCATCCTGGTCGAGCGAGGATTTCCGGACATACGAGCGTGGAAAATCTTCAGCTTAGTGAATGGGCGTGGATAATCTGCCACTTTGGGCCCAGTGGCACGTCAAAAGTGGGAGATTATCCACGCTCGATTTCAAACGGGAGAATATCCACGCTCGAATTTGCTAAGGAAGCCCGATCTCAACTTATATATAGGTGCAAATGAGTCGTTATCGAAGTAATGTTCTGCAGGCTCACTCCACTACGCCAAAGTGTTCCCTTGGGAAATGTCACCGCTACGTGCAAATCCACCATCCTTCATATCCAAACTCAGCAAAACCGCAGGTCAAAAGCATATAGATACGCCCGGCACCGTGTATCTAGAGGTTTTCGTTGACAGCCCCCAAGGTTGCATCGTATTATCTTTTTCGTTCGCGGGGGCGGCGGTCCAAAAGACCAAAGGACCTGCGGATACTTGAACGATTGGGAGTTTGCCCGAGTGGTTAATGGGGACGGGCTGTAAACCCGTTGGCTCTGCCTACATAGGTTCGAATCCTATAGCTCCCACCCGTCAAGTGCCTGTATAGCTCAGTCGGTAGAGCACTTCGTTGGTAACGAAGAGGTCACCAGTTCAAGTCTGGTTGCAGGCTCCATCCGGCGGTGTAGCTCAGTTGGTTAGAGCACACGGTTCATACCCGTGGCGTCACTGGTTCGAATCCAGTCACCGCTACCATAGGTAACACGGTGGCTTCTCAATAGTATGTTGAGAGGCCACTATGGTATAAAGGCAAAGTCCCGTCCGGGGACGACCTGTTTAGAGGAGGGCTTTATGGCCAAAGAGAAGTTTGAGCGCACTAAGCCGCATGTTAACATCGGCACCATTGGTCACGTCGACCACGGCAAGACCACGCTGACCGCCGCCATCACCAAGGTTCTCTCCGAGACCGAGGGCTGCAAGGCTGACTTCACTGCGTTCGAGAACATCGACAAGGCTCCCGAGGAGCGCGAGCGCGGCATTACGATCTCCGTCTCCCACGTCGAGTACGAGACTGCTGCCCGTCACTACGCTCACGTTGACTGCCCGGGCCACGCTGACTACGTCAAGAACATGATCTCCGGTGCTGCTCAGATGGACGGCGCTATCCTGGTCATCGCCGCTACCGACGGCCCCATGGCTCAGACCCGCGAGCACATCCTGCTCGCCCGTCAGGTCGGCGTTCCCTACATCGTCGTCTTCCTGAACAAGTGCGACATGGTCGACGATGACGAGCTCATCGACCTCGTCGAGATGGAGACCCGTGAGCTCCTCTCCGAGTACGATTTCCCCGGTGACGACATCCCCGTCATCCGTGGTTCCGCTCTGGGCGCTCTCGAGGGCGACGCCAAGTGGATGGACGCTATCCGCGAGCTCATGAAGGCCGTCGACGAGTACATCCCGACGCCTGCTCGTAACAACGACCTCCCCTTCCTGATGGCCGTTGAGGACGTTATGACCATCTCCGGCCGTGGTACCGTTGCTACCGGCCGTGTCGAGCGCGGTGAGCTCAAGCTCAACGAGCCCGTCGAGATCGTCGGCATCAAGGATACCCAGAACACCGTCGTTACCGGTATCGAGATGTTCCGTAAGTCCATGGACTTCTGCGAGGCTGGCGACAACGTCGGCCTGCTGCTCCGCGGCATCAAGCGTGAGGACATCGAGCGCGGCCAGGTTCTCTGCAAGCCCGGTTCGGTTACCCCGCACACCAAGTTCACCGGTGAGATTTACGTTCTGACCAAGGAGGAGGGCGGCCGTCACACCCCGTTCTTCGATGGTTATCGTCCTCAGTTCTACTTCCGTACCACCGACGTTACCGGTACGGTCAAGCTCCCCGAGGGCACCGAGATGGCTATGCCTGGTGACCACATCACCATCGAGGGCGACCTCATCCACCCGATCGCTATGGAGGAGGGCCTGCGCTTCGCTATCCGCGAGGGTGGCCACACCGTCGGTTCGGGCATCGTCTCCACGATCATTGAGTAAATTAGCTCTTTGATAAAGCTGACTTAGAGAACCCGGCACTTATATGGGTGCCGGGTTCTTTTCTGCAATGGATATTGAGCCGTTGCTGGTGTCGAGAGGATTGTTAATGGTCCTGGGTGCACCGTCGATTAGCTCTCGATGGCTTCATTGATGTGTTTCAAATATGAATGGATGCACCGAGAACCAATTGACTCGAGGTTTTCGTTGACAGCACTTACATAGAGCTGATAAAGTATCAACTCGTGCCCGTACGGGGCGGAAATGAAAGGTTCAGGATAAATGCGTACTCTAGTTACTCTTGCGTGCACTGAGTGCAAGCGCCGCAACTATACGACCACCAAGAACAAGTCGACCATGCCTGATCGTATGGAGATCAAGAAGTATTGCCCCTGGTGCCGTCACCACACGCTGCACAAAGAGACTCGCTAGTCTCTAGTCACATACGCCAGTAGTTCAATTGGTAGAGCATCGGTCTCCAAAACCGAGTGTTGAGGGTTCGAGTCCTTCCTGGCGTGCCAGTCATTATTCCGTAAGCTCCCAATTGGGGGCTTACGGTTTACTCATGTATAAGCGCATTGCGCGGAGGTAACCCAAATGGCCAACAAGAAGAACAAGAAGAAGGCTCAGCAGCCGGCACCTGCCAACAACGCTGCCGCCAACTCCAAGGTTGAGGCCAAGAAGGCCGTTGCCAAGAAGAACGAGAAGGCTGCGAAGTCCAAGAAGAACGAGAAGCCTGGTTTCTTCGCCCGCACCAAGAAGTATTTCGCTTCGGTCAAGTCCGAGATGAAGCGTGTCACGTGGCCCGATAAGAAGGAGCTCGTGAACTACTCTGTCGTCGTTTGCGCTTCTCTGATCGTCGTCGGCGTCGTCATCGCTCTGCTCGATGCTGGCTTTGGCGAGGCTCTTGCTCTGTTCTCTGGATTGAGGGGCTAAACCATGTCTAAGCGTTGGTACGTCGTTCACACTTACTCTGGATACGAGAACCGCGTTAAGTCCGATCTCGAGCATCGCATCGAGACTATGGGCATGCAGGACCGTATCTTTGATATCGAGATTCCTATGGAACGTGTCACCGAGATTAAAGAGGGTGGCAAGCGTGAGACCAAGGATTCTAAGATCTTCCCGGGTTATGTCCTGGTCCGCATGGAGATGGATGACGATGCATGGACGTGCGTTCGTAACACGCCTGGCGTCACCGGTTTCCTGGGCGGCAACGGCAAGCCCGCTCCGCTTTCCCGCGACGAGTACAACAAGATGACTCGTCGTCCCGGTAGGGGCGATTCGCCCAAGCGTACGTCGGTTGATATTGAGGTCGGTACGTCCGTCCGCGTCACCGATGGCCCGCTTACCGACTTTGATGGCAAGGTCTCCGAGGTTAACACCGAGGCTGGCAAGCTCAAGGTCACGCTGATGATCTTTGGCCGCGAGACGCCGGTCGAGCTCGACTTTAACCAGGTCGCTGTCATCGCTTAAGTTTTCGTCCGTTCGCGCGAGCGTGCTTCTTCTGTGACTGCTCATCTCAGGAGTGCTTCTAACACGTGCGTGCTTACGATATAGCAAGTACTTCACACTCGTGATTCGAAAGGAATGACCATGGCTGAGAAGAAGGTTGCCAACGTCATTAAGCTCCAGATTCCTGCTGGTGCAGCTAATCCCGCTCCTCCCGTCGGCCCCGCCCTGGGCGCTGCTGGCGTGAACATCATGCAGTTCTGCCAGGCCTTTAACGCCGAGACGCAGGACAAGAAGGGCGACATCATCCCCGTTGAGATTACTGTCTTCGAGGATAAGTCCTTCTCCTTCATCACCAAGACCCCGCCGGCGGCTCACCTCATCAAGAAGGAGCTGAACCTCAAGTCTGGTTCCGCTAAGCCCCAGGCCGACAAGGTTGGTCAGCTCTCCCAGGAGCAGCTCACCAAGATCGCCGAGATCAAGATGCCGGACCTCAATGCCAACGACATTGACGCCGCCAAAAAGATCATCGCCGGTACTGCCCGTTCCATGGGCGTCACCATCGCTGAGTAGCGATTTCTTTAGGTAACGACGGGTGCTCCGACCGGGTCGCCCGTTGAATGTGTGCAATAGGGCACACGATACGATGTGGGAGGGCTCACGCCCGTTTAACCACAGGAGGTAATGCACATGGCTAAGCATGGTAAGAGCTATAACGCCGCTGCCGAGAAGATCGACCGCGCCACGCTCTACACCCCCCTTCAGGCTGCCAAGCTCATCAAGGAGCTCGACACCGCCAAGTTCGACGAGACCGTCGAGGCCCACTTCCGTCTGGGCATCGATACTCGTAAGGCTGACCAGAACATCCGTGGTTCCATCTCCCTGCCCCACGGCACCGGCAAGACCGTTCGTGTTGCCGTCTTCGCCGAGGGCGAGAAGGCCCGCGAGGCCGAGGCTGCCGGCGCCGACATCATCGGTTCCGACGAGCTCGTCGCCCAGATCCAGAAGGGCGAGATCAACTTCGACGCTGCTATCGCTACGCCGAACATGATGGCCAAGGTTGGCCGCATTGGTAAGATCCTTGGTCCCCGTGGCCTCATGCCGAACCCCAAGCTCGGCACCGTGACCATGGACGTCGCCAAGATGGTCTCTGAGCTTAAGGCTGGCCGCGTTGAGTACCGCGCCGACCGTTACGGCATTTGCCACGTGCCCCTGGGCAAGAAGTCCTTCTCTGAGCAGCAGCTCGTCGAGAACTACGCTGCCCTGTACACCGAGATCCTGCGCGTCAAGCCCTCTTCCGCTAAGGGCAAGTTCGTCAAGTCCATCTCCGTGTCTTCCACCATGGGCCCTGGCGTCAAGGTCGATCCCGCTGTCCAGCGTGACTTCCTGGCTGAGTAACTGCTAGTTAGTGCCTGAGCAAAGCAAGCATTGCTAAAGAAACCCGGTTCTGCCTCGTGCAGGACCGGGTTTCTTGCTATCGCGTTAAAACCGCCACAAAGGTGCCTGTCCCCTTTGTGGCGGTTACCAGGGTGTTCTGGCGGTTGAGGACTCGATGGCCTCGTGGCGCTTGAGTTCGCGGCGCATGGTTTGCGAATTGAGCCAGGCTGCCTGCCAGCCACGGATGGGGTAGCGCGCTTCGTCAAGCTCAAACTGCGTATAGCCGCAGGCGTTGATGATTGTTGCCCCGCATGCGTGCTGACGCTCGCGTTGAAAGTCGCGACCATAGCATTGGTGCACATGCCCGTGCACCATGTAGTCGGGATTCCAGGATTCGAGTGCTGTGTTAAAGCATTCGAATCCTCGATGCGGCAGATCATCCAGATCGCCCACGCCGGCGGCGGGTGCATGGGTGAGCAAGATGTCGCAGCCGCCGACCATCCTCACTTTGCGGGACAGCTTGCGCACACGCTTGGCCATCTCGCGCTCGGTATACATGTTGGCACCTTCTCGGTAGCGCATGGAGCCGCCAAGCCCCGCAATGCGGACGCCGCGATACACGTACACGGTGTCTTCGACACAGATGCAGCCACCCGGTGCATGACGCACGTAGCGGTCATCGTGATTGCCACGCACGTAGATGAGCGGCTTGTTGATGACCGTGACCAAAAATTCAAGATAATCCGGGTCCAGATCTCCTGCTGATAAAATCAAATCGATACCCTCAAAGCGCTCCTTGTGAAAGCACTCCCATAGGCATCGTTCTTCGGTATCGGCTATGGCAAGGATTTTCATAGGGCGCGGACCTTCGGCTCATCGCTGGGCTGCGGTATCGTGCCTACCACGTTGTCGGCCAGCCAGTCCATCTCGACGATTTGCGTGCTTGGCAGTGGGGGAAAGCCCTCGATCTGCACCACGCCGTCTTGGCTATGAAGCTCGCCGCCAAATGGATTGATGGAGCCCTCGACGATGCCATTGCGGAGCAACTGAACAAGCTTGCGCGTTTGATAGGGCAGGCCCGGGGCGTAGCGAATGTCGATAACGCCCGAGCTCATGCCGTACCAGTAGTTGACGGCGCGAACCTGGCTGTCGTCACTGGTCTCATCCCAGGTGCCATGAAGCAGGCTTCGCACGATAAGCTCGTAGTATCGGCCCCAGTTCCATACCGGCATGGCGATGCCGACGACCTTGCCATCGACCAAGCGGTGGAGTCCGTAGGCTGTGGGGTCCTCCAGCGACTTGGACATGTCGACGCCGGTCATAACACTCACGCCTTCGCGGCACATGGCCTCGGCAAGGCCTCCGGCGGGCACATCGCCCCAGGTCAGGATTACCTGCGCGCGGGGGTCGAGCAGCGAGGCGCCGATGGCAAAGGCGTTGATCTCGCTAAGCGCGCCCGACGCAAAGACCGACGCGTGGTAGCCAATGCGATGGTTGTCCGCCATGCTGGCCGCAAGGGCGCCCAGCAGAAACTTTGCCTCGTACATCTTTCCAAAATACGAGCGCACGCTTTGGTGGGGAAGGCCGATAGAGCAGTTGAGGAACCGAACCTGGGGATACTCAACGGCTGCCCTGAGCGTGTATTCCATCAGGCGGTGCGAGGTCGAGAAGATGACGTTGTCTCCATGTTTGACAGCCGTTTCCACGGCGGCGTAGAACACGTTCGGATCGTGGCAGTCCTCGAACGCCTCGGTGTATACAATACCGCCAAAGTGCTCGTCGAGATACTGACGCCCTTGGTCGTGAAGGCTGTCCCAGCTCGACGTGGCGCAGGGGAATTCATGGATAAAGGCGATGCGCAGGGGGTTGGCAGCGGAGTAGACGGTCTTGCCCATAAAGAAGTTGAGCACGCCGGAGGTTGACTTGGCGGGCGCCTCTTCCTCATCGACGCTCGGTGCCTCGACAAGATCGACCTTGTCCTCGTCATTTTTGCCGGCAATGACGAGCTCGCGCCAAATCTTGCACAGGCGGTTTACGACGATGTCCGTCGGCGTATCCAGCAGACGGTCTTGGTTGTACACGTTGAGGTAGACGAGCATGGCGTCGGCGGGCGTAATGTCCAGATGGTCGCCGCCGGCGCGCAGGTAGGCGCGCTTAAAGAGTAGGAAGGTATGGCGCAGGTAGTCGACCTTTTTCTGTGGCCACTTTTCGACAAGGTCCTGGCCGAGCATCTTGGCGAGCGTCTCGTAGCTTCCCTCGCGCGAGAACTCGATCTCGTATAGGGGGCAGACGCGCCAAAACGCGCAGAACTCGCCGTACAGGCGACTTTCGACGGAATCCCATTTTCCGGGGTAGAGGCGGGTGACCTTGGCCGAAACCGTCGGGGCGTCCAGGAATTTGAGGACGCTGACGCGCTTGTTGCCCTCCTGGACGTAAAACCGATGCATGAACTCGGTGACGATGATGGGGTCGCGATAGCCCTCGGTCACCTGGATGTCGTAGAGGTTGGACCACTTGCGGGCGAACTCGGTGCTAAATGGCAACAGGGGCATAAAGTTGCACGAAAAGGCAGACTGACGGCCCTTGGTAACCGTGCCGACGACCATTTCGAGCGGAATATCCCTTAGGCCGACGCTCTCTCGCTGACCTAAGGGGAGCTGGGCAACGAGGCTATCGAGGTCCGTAAGGTACGGGTGCTCGCTTTGGCTGATGGCGTGACGGCGTCCCTGTTCGCCGCGCTTGTGTGCTTGACGATAGGCCTCTTCCATGGTGTCTACTCCCTTAGTCGTTTAAACAACGATATGAACCATGGTACCACGATGCGAAACCACCACAAAGGTGCCTGTCCCCTTTGTGGTGGTTTTAGGCGATGATGGGGGCGATGGCGCGGATGCAGGCGTCGGCTGCCGTGAAGGTGGTGCTATCGTCGCTGACGATAAAGATGATCTTGCCCTTGATGCCAAAGTCGCCGATCTCGCTAAAGAGCACGTAGGGCTCCTTGTCAAAGCTCGAGATGGGAAGCACCGCGGCCTTGGTGGCGTCGGTGAGCTCATCTGCCAGCGCATCCAGTGAAGCCCACTTGGACGTGTCCTTGACCGCGACGGGGACGGCCACGCGCCCAAAGGGCATGAGGTGCACGAGCGTGTTCTTGGAGATATTTGAGTTGGGGACAATGATGGTCTGCCCGCAGGCGTCCTCGATGGTCGTATGACGCCAGGTGATGTCCTGGACCACGCCCGATACGCCACCGACCTCGATATTGTCGCCGGGTTTGATGATGCCCATAAACGTAACCTGCATGCCGCCGATGAGGTTTGACAGCGTGTCCTGAAAGCCGAGCGAGATGGCGATGCCGCCGACGCCAAGAGCGGCGACGAGGGCGTTTGCGTTAATGCCAAAGCAGTTGTCGAGGATAAAGCTGCCGCCGATCATCCAGATGACGGCGCGCGCGATGTTGATGAAGATGCTTGATGAAGGGAGTGGGTTATCGTCGCGGCTAAGCAGGTGGTGCAGGGTCTTGGACGCGACCTTGGCGGCAACGGCGGTGCCGATAGCCAAGATACCTGCCCAGATGATGTTGTGGACCCATCGTTGTGCAAAGAAATGAAGAATTGGCTCAAACAATTCCATGTAGGGAAACCTCCTCATAATCGTTCAACCATGATACCCACCAAGAAGCCCGTCCGATCACATCGGACGGGCTTCTGCGCTCTATATAAGGTTTGCACGGTGGGGCTGCAAGGCCCGGCGGTGTAGCTTAGCGTCGACGCTTCCAGATAATGCCGAGAATGATGATGACGATGCCGCCGATAAGGCATGCGCCGACCACGGCCAGCGTGCGGTCTCCCGTTGCGGCAAGCTTGCCGGTGGTCTTCTTGGTGGTGACCTGTGTGGTCGTCGTGCCGGGTTTGGGTGAGGGCTCAGGCGTTGGGGTCGGATGGGGTGCGGGGTTCTCAGCGGAGCTAAAGCTGATGGTGCCCGCGAGCGAGGCCACCTTGTGCTCCCAGTCGTCCTGCCCGATCAGTGCCCTCAGCGCTGCCTCGCACGTACCCCACTCGGTGAGCTTCTTGGCGTTTGCGAAGGTGGGGAAGTCGGTCGTGTTGGTGATGATGTAGTTGTTGGTGGCGACGGTATAGGTCTTGGCGGGGTCGAGCGTGCTGCCATCCTTGGTGAGCGTGGCGCTCACGATGCGCTTGCCTTCGGACTGCGTCCAATCGATTGTCACGTTGATGCCGCCGAAGGAAAGGACGCTGCCGGAGTCGTCGCGCCACTTGTACTTGTCTTGCGCCTCCTGTTCGGTGTGGCCGGCTGCCACATAGGCTTGCTGAAGCTCGTAGCTGTCGTTGCAATCGTCGCTGATCTGTAACGAGTGCTCGAGCGCTGCCAGGAAGTCCGCACCGGTCATGGTCCAGGTCTCGACGGTGTTGCCATAGGGCGAGATGGCGATGACGTTGCCGGCGGTTACGTCTCCCGCCGCTATGCCGCCACGGATGCCGCCCGCGTTTTCGATGGCAAGGTCCGCGCCCGTCAAATTAAGATAGGAACCGCAGATCACATGCCCGATGGTCTGAGCCTTAGCGGTGTCGCCCGCTTTGCTGGGACGCAGATCGGTGGTGCGCACCATCTCCCAGCCATGCGTACCCGCGGCATCCTCGCCGTAGAAATAGTCAGTGGCGGATGTGCCGAGCACCTTGTTCGATTCGCTTTCAAAGGCGTCATCGAGTGGCTTGATTTTGTTGCGAACCTCGTCGAGTTGACTCTGGTAGAAGGCGCCCTTGTCGGGGTCTGCCAAAAGGTCGTTCACGTCCTTGGCGGCGTAGAGCGTCTCGGCGCTGTTGCCTGCGGAGACCGTCACTATGTCGTCGTTGGTGGTTTCGGTACCCTTGGTGTCGTACTCATAGGGAATGGAAAGCAGACCAACCTCGGCAAAGGCACTGCCCGCCTCGACGACGCGGACCGGCTTGCCATCGGCCCCCGTCACGTTCTCGTCTAAGTTGATGTGCTCGTGGCCCGCGACCAGGGCATCGACGCCATTAAGCTGTGTGGCAAAGGCCTTGGCGTTGAGCGCGTGCGCGATGCAGACGATAACGTTGCAGCCCTCGTCCTCGCGCAGTCGCTTGGCCTCGGCATTGATGGCGTCCGCCGCGCCCGAGAACGACGTGCCCGCGACCAGGTCCGCGCGCAGTGAGGAGCCCAACGACTCATCCATGGCTCCGATGACGCCGACCTTAATCTTGTAGTCAAACGTGGAGCTGTCCTCACCGTCCTTACAAGTGCGGTTGAGCGTCTTGGTGATGCTCGAGCTCCATACGCCGCTCGTAGACTTCGCGTTCGCGCAAAGCATGGCGAAAGGCGTGCTGGTGGCACTATTGCCGGCCATCGTGCGAAGCTTGTCCGCGCCGTAGCTCCAGTCATGGTTGCCCGGTGTGGTCGCGTCATAGCCGTTTGCGTAGAAGGTGTTCATGAGTTCGGCGATGCTCTTGCCCTCGCTCATGGTGGCAAAGGACTGCCCGTGGAAGGTGTCGCCTGCATCGAGCAGAAAGTCGGGGGCGTTGTTTTGGGCGCTATAGAGAACCGCCAGCCCGTCAAAGCCAATGGTGCCCGTGCCCTTGCTTGCGTTGTAGCTGTACTTGTAGCTGCCGTGGATATCGTTGGTGT
>USHZ01000022.1 GCA_900554595.1 uncultured Collinsella sp.
GCTGGAAAAACTTGGGGAACGTCACGCCCAAGGCGCCAAAGACAAAGGTGATGGCGGCCGTGGCGATAAAGGCGGTGTTGATGGTGGGCAGGTCGTAGTTGGCAAGGCCAAACGACGCGGTCAGGCCAAAGGTACTCGCAAAGATTACGTAGCCCACAAGGGACAGGCCCACGGACTGCTTGCCCGCAGCAGCCGACATCATGACCATGCCGACGATGGTCAAAATAAACGAGCCAAAGACCAGCGGCAAGGCGGCGCCGCTCATCATCATGCGCGCAAACGACATGGTGCTCGTAAAGTAGGCGCCGGCGCCCATGGCACAAAAGCCCAAGAAGATCAGGGCAGACATGGCGAGATTGTACGCGCGCGGCGACATCTCCTTGGCGCGGCTTGCGCCGGTCTCGACGGGGCCGTTCTGATAGCCCTGGATATCGTTCATATACTTCGTCCTTTCAAAAAGCGCCACAAATAACGGCGCCGTAGGCGACAAGATCCCTGCCATTGTACCCGAATGCCGCGCGCTCTTACCTGCGGCGCTCGCCCTCAAGCGTGCGGTCAAACGCCCATACCCACCAACGCATCACATGCGTCTGCGAGCCATCCGCCCGCTCGCGCGTCTGATCCTCCAGATACAACTCGGTCGCATGTCCGCCAAAACGTACCTTATAGGTTGCCGTACGGATGCCATGAACCGTCAGGCCAAACCCGGTGGTCAAGATAATTTCGTCGATCGTAAAACAACGGCCGTCGACCCAGCAGACGGTGACCGGCACGACTTGTCCGCCCGCAAGGATGCGGGCCACGACGTCCACATACTGCTTATGCACGCGTCGAGTTTTGCCATCTGTCTGTCGATATTCCATGCCTCCTATTATCGAACGCATGTTTGCATGTTGTAAAGCGAACAGACTGTGGTTTTGGAGTGTCGGAGCGATTGCATGTGTCCGCATGGCGTGTTAGCAAAAAGAACACCCGCGGTCAACAGGGCTAATATTCAATGTTAGTGCCAAAAAATTCACTTCTCCCATCAGAACTCGGTAAAGAAACCCGCAGGAGGTGATACGATTTATCATGTTTTTGTAACGTGCCTGCAAACTTCGAGAAAGCCCATATATGGACGTAACGTTCTCAACCTTCCTCGGCCAACTTGTGTCGAACCCAATCCTTGCCGTCACCGTGATCCTCGCGCTCGGCGCCATCTTCGTCAATGGATGGACCGACGCACCCAACGCCATCGCGACCTGCGTCACCACACGTTGCATGCCCGCCCGCGCCGCCATTCTCATGAGTGCCGCATTCAACTTCTTGGGCGTGCTCATCATGACGCACTTTAACGCGAGCGTCGCCAACACCATCTCACATATCGTCGACTTTGGCGGAAACAGCACCATGGCGCTCGCGTGCCTCTGCGCGGCGCTGTTCTCCATCGTCGTCTACGGCGCCACAGCGTCGCGTTTTGGCATCCCCACCTCGCAAAGCCACAGCCTTATCGCCGGCCTGACCGGTGCCGCCATCGCCCTCGGCGGTGCGAGCAGCGTCAACGTCCACGAGTGGATGAAGGTCATCTACGGCCTGGCGCTCTCCATCGGCCTGGGCTTTGTCATGGGCTGGGTCCTGTGCAAGCTCGTCTCGATTCTTTTCGCCGCCGCCAACAGGCGACGTGCCAATGTCTTCTTTAAATACGCTCAGATCGCGAGCGCTGCGGCCATGAGCTTTATGCACGGCGCGCAGGATGGACAGAAGTTCATCGGCGTGCTCTTTTTAGGCGTAGCCTTTGCCAGCGGCCAGACGAGCGTCGGCGACGCCGGCATCCCCATCTGGATTATGCTGCTGTGCTCGGCCACTATGGGTATCGGCACCAGCGTGGGCGGCGAGCGCATCATCAAGTCCGTCGGCCAGAGCATGGTCAAGCTCGAAAAGTACCAGGGCTTCTCCGCCGACCTGGCGGGCGCCGCAAACCTGCTGCTTGCCACGCTCACCGGCATCCCCGTGTCCTCCACCCACATCAAGACCTGCGCCATCATGGGCGTCGGCGCCGTCAAGCGCCTCTCAGCGATCAACTTCGGTGTCGTCAAGGACATGATGTTCACCTGGTTCTTCACCTTCCCCGCCTGCGGACTCATCAGCTTTGTCATGGCCAAGCTGTTCATGATGTTCCTCTAGTCAAACCGAACGTCCACCCGGACCGCATTACCTCGCCCACCCGCCTTCGCCTCGAAAGGACCCACTCATGGCAAAGAAACCCGATTCGTTCTACTTTGACAACTACGTCGCCTGCGCCGACCTTGCCGTCCAGGCTGCCGAGCTGCTAACCAAGATTTTCGAGAACTTCGATCCCGCGAAGATTCACGACATGCTCGAGAAGATGCATGCGATTGAGCATGCGGCAGACAAGAAGCACCATGAGCTCGAAGACGCCCTGCTCACCGCCTTTATCACCCCGCTTGAGCGCGAGGATCTAGACCTGATGAGCTGCTCGCTCGACACCGTGCTCGACCGCATTGAGGGCGTCGTGCAGCGCGTCTACTTCACCAACATCCAGAGCATCCACCCCGATGCCATCGTGATCGCCCACAAGGTGACCGATGCCTGCCGTGCCATGAAGGACCTGATGGTCGAGCTTCCCAATTACCGCAAGTCCAAGACGCTGCGCGAGCTGGTCATCCAGATCAACACCATCGAGTCCGAGGCCGACGAGCTCTACATCAACGCTATGCGCAACCTGCATGTCAACGGCAAGGATCCGCTCGAGGTCATCGCCTGGCGTGATGTCTACGCCTTCCTGGAGTACTGCGCTGACTGCTGCGAGAATGTGGCCGATGTTGTGGATTCGATTGTCATGAAGAACAGTTAATTGGGGGTACGTGTCCCACCGGTCGCGGGCCCGACCGCTAATGCCTTTTTCACTCCGGCTGCAAGCAGAGTCGCTCAAAAGGCATTAGCGGTCGGGCCCGCTCCCTTATGTACCACCATTGGGAACTTTGGCTGAGGGGTTGGGCGTGGTGGGGCCTTTGCTGTAATGGCCCTTGATTGCCCGGGGTATTACTTTGGTATTCGATGAGCGTTTGGCTGGATAAGGCTTCGGGTACCCTTTTGCTTAGTTTTGGGTTGTTTTATTAGCTTTGGAGGGCTTGTATGTCGTATTTGGATCTGGCTCGGGGTCGTTATTCTTGTCGCGAGTTTGAGGATCGTTCTGTTGAGCAGGCTGTGGTGGATGCCATTGTGGAGGCTGGGCGTATTGCTCCTTCTGCTTGTAATAATCATCCAACCCGTGTGATGGTGTTGGATACGCCTGAGCTTCTGGAGAAGGCTGCTGCTTGTCAGCCTCGGTTTGCTCGTGACGGGTCTATCTTTGGGGCACCGCTTATCTTTCTTATTTGCAGCGTTACCGATGACGCCTGGGTGCGCCCTTATGACCAGATGAACTCCAGTGCCATCGACACCTCGATCGTCTGCGATCAGATGATGATGGAGGCCGAGGAGCAGGGCCTGGGTACGTGCTGGGTGTGCCATTTTAAGCCCGAGGTGGCCTGTGAGCAGTTCAGCCTGCCCGAAGGCATCTATCCCTATCACATGCTCGTCTGCGGCTATCCTGCCGACCATATCGCCGATCCCGAACACCGCGAGGCCCGCACCATTCCCCTCCCCGACTTCCTCCTCAAGTAGATTTTTGGGACAAGCCTTAAAATCTACCTTTGACCGCTCACCCGTTCGCCGAGTTCTGTGCCCTCAAACGCAGGACTCGGCGTTTTGTTTTGCAGACTGCATACAGCCACAAAAAAGGACCCACAAGCTGTGGGCCCTTTCTAGGCGCTAAATGATAGCTGGATATTAGTCCAGGTCGTCGGCAGCGAAGTTGTCAATCGGTGCGAAGGGATCGGCAACGGGGATAACCGGCTCGGCGACGGGCAGCGGCTCGGCAGCAGGAACGGTCACAGCCGGAGAAGCGGCGGAACCGACCGGCGTGGAAGCCATGAGATCGGACGGGAAGGAGTTCTGAGCATCGTCCATGAAGTGCTGGATGAGCTTGAGGTACTCGGCCTTAAACTCCTCACGGGAAGCCTTAAGACGGTCGATCTCCTCAAGCTCGGCCTGCTTCTCGGTCAGGGCCTGGCGGATGACCTCGCGGGCCTTGGCGTCGGCCTCGTTGCGGATGCGGTCAGCGTTCTCGTTGGCGTCGTTGACAATGCCCTCAGCGGTCTGCTGGGCAGCAATCAGGGCAGCGGAAATCTGACGCTCCTGAGCGGAGAAGTCGGGCGCAGGAGCGGCGACGGGCGCGGCAGGGACGGCCTGAGCGGCAGCATCCTGAGCCTGAGCGAGCTGGGCCTGCGTGTCGGCGAGCTGCTGCTCGGTGGCGGTCAGACGACCCTTAAGATCGACAATCTTGGCGAGCATGGCGTCGACCTCAGAGGACAGGGTCTCCAGGAAGACGTCGACCTCGGCGGGATCGTAGCCGCGCTTGGCCTCAGAGAAGGTCTGAGCCTGAATGTCAGCAGGGGTAATAGCCATAACAAGTTCTCCTTTATCTTCGCCTTGGCGCCGTGCGCCCGACGTGAGTTACTAAGCCAGTTTTATATGAGTATACCTATAAGAAGTTGCAGAACCAGCTTCTGCACCAACTGCAACGCAATAATCGCAACGACAGGCGAAAAATCGATACCGCCCATCGGCGGGATGAAACGACGGAACAGGTTGAGCCACGGACCGCACACGCTATCAAGCACCGCGGCAATATCCTGAAGCAAACCACCCTGCTTCATGGGAATCCACGTCATAAAGCAGTAGACGACAATGAGCGTGGAATAGAAGTTGAACAGCGTGTTGACCAGCTGGACAATGGTGTAGATGTTGATGAGAATCTCCTCGTCTTGCTTTTACTTAAGGTAGCCGTCGGCACGGAGCTTTTTGAGGTCCGAATCCTTGACCTCGCAACCGGCAGGCAGCACCATAAACACGCGATCGCCCACCTCTTTGACTGTGGCACCCAGGCCGCAGGCAAAGCCGTAAGAGAAGTCCAGGACGCGCTTGGCGACCTCGGTACGAACGCCCACAAAAATCAGCGCGACAGGCTGCTTGGTGCGCACGCGGCGCACGACGGTCTCCACGTCGTCATAACTCTCGGGGCGCAGGACATAGGCCGGCAGCTGCGGCGTAGCATTGATGATGTTGCTCGCATACGCCGAGGCATCGCTCGGTGAGGGAGCAGGTGCGGGGGCAGCAGCGCGGGCACGTGTGCTCTCGGCGTAGCTCGACGGCGTGTCGTAGGCACCGGGACGATAACCGCCCGCAACCGTCTCCTGCGAGCGCGATGGCGGGTTGTAGGTCGTAGCGTGGCGAGAATCGTCGCCGACCAGCTGACCGGAGCGTGTGTACACGGCCACCGACTCGGCCTCGCCGCGGCGCGTCTGACCCAACAGGCCGTTGCTCGGCTCGTCCTGGGTGTAGAAACCCTCGCCCGAGGCACCGCTGTAACCGTTGTTCTGGTAGCCGTCGTCATAGCCATCATCGTAGCCGTAGTCGTCGTCCTGACCATAACCCTGGTCGTAACCCTGCTGGCCGCCCAGGTGCATCTTATTTTTAATCTCGTCAAGGAAGCCCATGGTTGTGTCCTCTCACGGTTTAGTGCAGGCGCTCCGATAATCAGTGCGCACTTCAGAGCCTTATTTTACTGCAAACTCCGGGCTAAATACTACCCTGCCCAGGCGAACGAGCGTAGAGCCCTCCTCAAGGGCAGGCTCAAAGTCCTCGCTCATGCCGCAGGAAAGCTCGGGCAGGCTCAGATCGGAGTGCGTAGCCTCAAGCTCGTCCCTTAGTTCGCGAAGTCCGGCAAAGGTGCGGCGCGCCACATCCTTGTTCCCCCGGGGCGCCATAGTCATAAGGCCCTGCACACAAATTCCCTCAAGCTCCGCAAGCTCGCTTGCGGCGTCTCGGACCTCGTCGGGCGAAAAGCCACCCTTGGACTCCTCGCCGCTCACATTAACCTCGATCAGCACGCGCTGGGGGCCGGAGAGCTCGCCTGCCTCAATCTTGCGGACCGCACGGCTCGAGATAGCCTGAGCCAAATGCAGCGAGCCTACCGAATGAATCAGCTCGGCCGAGCCCAGAACCGCATTGATCTTGTTGGTCTGCAGGTTGCCGATCATATCGAAGCGCACCTCGGGTAGCTCCGGATGCTCTGTGAGGCCCGCAAGCTTGCGAACAAGCTCCTGCGGACGGTTCTCGGCAAAATGACGATACCCTGCCTGGATGGCGGCAACGGTCTCATCGACGCCAACGGTCTTGGAGACGGCAATCAGACGTGCGGCATCGTGAGAACGGCCCGCGCGATCGAGTGCCGCATAAAAACGCTCCAGAATCTGCTCGCGGCGAGCGCGCATCAAGTCCAAATAGTTATCCATTGCCAATCGCCTCCGCAGACAGCCAAACAAGTAGTCCCATGCTAACGCAAGAGCGCGGCCTCGCATGTGCAAGGCCGCGCTCACTTAGGTATTTACAATCTTTCGACGAACGGGGCTACCCTACTCCTCGTCGTCCTCGGCGTCGTCCTCGTCCTCAAGATGCTCAAGCAGGTAGCGCAGGCCCTCGCACAGCTCGTTAGCGGGCACCTTGGCAACAAAGCGCGCATCGACGGCAGGCCGCATGATGACGCCCTCACCCGAAGGCACGCGCATGCTCTCGAGCTCGTCCTCGTCCGTGCGGGCGATATCGCCGGCAGTCATGCGCTGACCGGTCAACAGGAAGGTCAGGCGGCAGGCGGCATCGATGGAAATCGAGGCGATACGATCGAGGTAGCGCGAAACCATGATGGCGCGGCGTAGGTCGTCATAGTTGCTGTCGTCGTCCATAAAATCGCCCGTGTCCATGCGGTTGAAGGTACGGAAGAACTTCTCGTACGCCGCATGCACCGGCTCGTCCTCGACGGCCAGATTGCAGATGATGGACATGTCGTTGGTGACGAGCGCAGAAAGCGACGAACCCAGCACCTGATAGACGGCCTCGGCCTCGGCTTCAACCAAGGTCACAAGCTCCTGAGGCAGCGAGATGTCGGCCTTGACCATGTGACGCGTGGCGCGGCAGATCTGGCGAACCTTATCGGTCATGCGCTGCAGGTTAAAGTCGACGTAGATGATTGTCTGCAGCAAGCGGAAGTCGGAGGCGACCGGTGACTGCGTGGCGATCAAGTTGTAGCACACGGCCTCCAAGTTGGCGCAGCGCGCGTCAATCGAAAGCGTGCGCTTCTTGGTCTTGGTGGCGAGCTTGCGATCGTCGGTCGCGTATGCCTTCACGGCGTCGTGAAGCGCCAGGTCTACAGCCTCGTAGATGCTCAGCATCTCGTGACGGGCCTCGATGAGCTGACGGGAAAACAGTTTGCGCATGGTTCACTCCAATCAGTTGGGTGCGGTCATGCCACCCGCACAGTGAATACGCACCGGACCAGGTCCGATCGGCTTGGGACTAGTCGCACCGATCAGCCAAAGCGGCCGGTGATATAGTCTTCCGTCCGCGAATCCACCGGGCTGGTGAAGATCGCGTCGGTTTGACCATACTCGATGAGCGTGGCGGGCTCGCCGGCAACTTCCTGCAAGAAAAATGCGGTGTAGTCGCTAATGCGAGCGGCCTGCTGCATAGAATGCGTGACGATGATGATCGTCATCTCGGGCGCCAGCTCGGCCATCAGATCCTCGACCTTAGAGACGGACGTGGGGTCGATGGCGGAGCAGGGCTCGTCCATCAGCAGGACATCGGGCTGCACCGCAAGCACACGCGCGATGCACAGACGCTGCTGCTGACCGCCCGAGAGCGCCAAACCATCCTTGTTGAGCTGATTGGATACCTCTTTCCAGAGGTTGGCGCGCTTGAGCGATTCTTCCACGATGTCATCGAGGTCGCTTTTGCTAGTCACGCCCTGCAGACGAGGGCCAAAGGCGACATTCTCGTAGATGGATTTAGGGAACGGGTTGGGCTGCTGAAAAATCATGCCCACGCGGCGGCGAAGGTCGACCGGGTCGACGCCCTCGGCATAGATATCGTTGCCGTCGAGCGTCATGGTGCCCTCGACGCGCGTGCCCTCGATAAGGTCGTTCATACGGTTGATGCAGCGCAAAAACGTCGATTTGCCGCAGCCCGAAGGACCAATAAACGAGGTGATGGCGTTTTTGGCGATGTTGAGGTCGAGCCCCGTCAGCGCATGAAAGTCACCGTACCAAAAGTTGAAATCCTTGGCCGTGATGGCCGCTTGCTCCGGCGTGGGAGCGGACTGATAGACGGACATGGGACTCCTTAACTAGCGGCGCTTGCGCGACAGATAGCGCGCAAACAGGTTGAAGGCCAGAATAATCGCCATCAGCAAAAGCGCGGTGCCGTAGGCTGCGTTCATGTTGATGCCGTCATTGGCGAGCAGATAAAGGTGAACGGTCATGGGACGACCAGAATCGAGCGGTGAAATAGGCAGGTTGATGGCCTGACCCATGGTGTAGAGCACCACCGCGGTCTCGCCGATGGCGCGGCCGATGGCAAGGACGATGCCGGTGGCGATGCGGCCGAAGGCAGAGGGAAGCACGATCTTGGAGACGACCTGCCACTTGGTGGCGCCCAGGCCATATGCGCCCCAACGGATATAGCGCGGAACGGCGCGGATTGCCTCCTCGGTGGTGCGCATGACGATCGGCAGCATCAGAAGCGCCAGGGCTAGGGCGGCCGAGACCATCGAAAGGCCCAAGCCCATGGCCTCGACAAACAAGGCATAGCCAAAGAGGCCCATAACGATGGAGGGCACCGAGGCCAGGGCATCGGCAGCGTAGCGAATGATGTCGACGACCTTGCCCTGCTTGGCGTACTCGGCCAGATAGACCGCAGCCAAGACGGCAACCGGCGTGCAGATGAGCATGGCGAGCGCCGTCACGTAGACGGTCGAGACGATTGTGGGCCAAATGCCGCCCTCGGCGTTTACGCCCTGCGGCCAGCCAAAGATAAAGTCGAGTGAGATATGCGGCAGGCCGTTGATGACCACGTAGGCGATGATGGCAATCAACACCAGCGTGGTGATATAAGCCGCGGCGCGAAACACGCCGAGCATGATCTTGTTGGAGAGGTCCTTGTTGATGCGGCCTTTCTTGCCATGGGAAAGGGCACGCTTGATGCGCTCGCGCGACGAGGTCGTATCGACCGTCGTGTCAACGGAATCGGACATAGCCTACCCCCTCTTCTTGGAAATCAGGCGGACGATACCCACCAGTGCGGCGGAGATGATAAACAGGACAACGCCCATGCCAAACAGAGCCGAGCGGTGCAGGCCCGAGGAATAGCTCATGTCGAGCGCAATCTGACTCGTGAGCGTCGAGATAGGGCTCGAGATGCTGTCCGGAATGACCGGAGCGTTACCCACGACCATAAGCACGGCCATGGTCTCGCCGATAGCGCGACCCATGCCCAGCACAATGGCGTCCACGATGCCCAGCTTGGCTGCGGGCAGTACGACCTTATAGATGGTCTGCCACTTGGTGGCGCCCATGGCATAGGATGCCTCGCGAATGCCCATGGGGATGGAGTTGAGGGCATCGATGGTGAGCGTCGTGATGGTGGGAACGATCATGATGGCGAGCACGAACCACGCCGTCAGGGCACCAAACCCAAGGCCCCCGGTCAGTTGCGCGATAAACGGGCGAATGATGATCATGCCAAAGAAGCCGTAGATGATGGAGGGGATGCCCGCCAGCAGGTCGACGGCAGGGCTGATGAGCTTGCGCACGCGCTTGCTGGCAATCTCGACCAGATACACGGCTGTGCCCACACCCAGGGGCACACCCATGGCGAGGGCACCGACAGTCACCAAACCTGAGCCGGCCAGCAGCGACATGATGCCGTAATGCCCCTCGGAGGGCGCCCACGTAAAGCTAAAGAAGTCCGCCAGGCCAATGTCGGTAAAGACGGGCAGCGCTGAGTACGTGGTAAAGACAAAAATCAGGATGACCGTGACGACCGCCAAGAACGCGCAGGCAAAGAAGATCCACTGCAGCGCCTTCTCCTTAAGATAGGTGCTGCGCGACACCAACGCCAACTCACGCTTTTTGGGCGCCTGGGTCTCCTGCTCAATCTGGGGGGTTTCCTGTGCTTCCACGCTACTCACTCCCCTTTCCGTCGTTGGTGACGGGAATAAAGCCCGCCTCGCGAATCTGCTTGTCCATCTTTTCGGACGTCACGTAGTCGATGTAATCCTGCGCCTGCTGCGAAGGCGTCCCCTTCACAAAGAAGTAAAGGTCGCGGGAGATGGGATAACCGCCGCTTGCGACCGTCTTCTCGGACGCCTCGACGTGATTGACCGAGACGGCCTTAACCGAGGTCTTGGCGTTGAGGCTCTCGACAAAACCCAGCGAGATGTAGCCAATGGCGCCACGCGAGCGGGACACGACATCGCGTACCTGGCCCGTACCCGAAAGAACGGCCGAGCGACGATCGAACGGCGTGCCGTCCATCACGATGGTGCGGAAGGCCTCACGCGTACCGGAGGCCTCGTCGCGGTTGATAACCTGAATCTTCAGGTCCTCGCCACCAACCTCTTTCCAGTTGGTGATCTTGCCCGCATAGATATCGCGGAGCTGCTCAGTCGAGAGGTTATCGACCGGGTTGTCGTCGTTCACAATGACCGCGATGCCGTCGTGTGCGATAACGATAGGCGTCAGGCCCAGGTCTTGCTCATCGGCGTTGAGGCCACGAGAGGAGCTGGCGATATCGGCGGTGCCGGCGCTAACAGCTTCGATGCCAGCAGATGAGCCCAGACCAGAAACCAACACGTCGATGCCGGTCTCTTCCTTAAAGCCCTCGGCCGCGATCTCGGCAATGGGAAGGCAGGTGGTCGAGCCGGCCACGGTAATAGAAGACGTAGAAGATCCCGAGGAGCAGGCGCACAGCGTGAGCGTGAGCACTGCTGCACTCAGGACCGATGCGATCTTTCTCATAGCATCACGCCGATCGCCGCATGCCGCCCGCAGGTGCCACCCTCGTTGCGGTAGGAATAAAAGCGGTCGTTCTGACGAACGGTGGAAAGTTTGGTGTCCACAATGTCGTTCACATCGACACCGGCATCCACCAGCGCCTCGCGAATGGCGGCGGAAAGATCGAGCATACGGGAAGCGGTAGCATCGATGCACGCGAACTCGGCGGCAAAGCGATCCATGAGTTCTTGGGACACCTCGTACTCGTCGCCCAGGATATGGGGCCCAATATAGGCAGAGATGTCCTCCGGCTTGCAGCAAGCCGCCTCGCAGAGCGCTTGGCACGCCTTGGCGGAAATGCGCGTAATCGTACCCTTCCAGCCAGAATGTACCACGGCAAAACCGTTGGGAGCAACCAGCACCACGGGAACGCAATCGGCAAAGCAGAGCAGCACGGGTACCTCATGGGCCGTACAGACGATGGCATCGCAGCCCTCGGCAATCTGCTCGCGAATGTTCTCGAGATCGTCGGCGCCGTTCGAGGTCACCGTAACTATATGGTCACCATGTACTTGATTGGGCACGAGCAAATTATGCTCGCACTCAGCGGCGCCCATGGCTTCGAGCGCTCGACGACGATTTTCTTGAACGGCAAAGGGGTCATCGCCTACATGCGAGCCCAGGTTGAGCGAGGAGTACGCATCTTCGGAAACGCCACCGGTGCGCTCGGTAAAGGCAAAGCGAACATCGTGCGTCGCGCCCTCCACCAACGTAACTCCATCATGGTCGACACGCGAAACGTTGTCCGCACGTGCTGCCATACTAAAGCCTCCTAATAACACAAGTATCGCGGCGACGCCGCAGCAGTCCGCGTCATACGGCTGCCATACTTCATCAAAAGGATACCCGCAGCGGTAGGGACCAAACGTAAAGGGAACGTAAGGAGATTGGAGGCTTTCGTTTACAAAGACGCAACACAACAAAAAAGGGTGCGCCCAATCGAACGCACCCCATGCAGGTCGTTGAGAAAAACGAACTAGAAGCTACCACGCTTAAGGAAGTCGGGAAGCTCAAACTGGTCGTTGCCAAAGTTGGGCAGCTCGGTACCACCGACGTTGCGAGTCGGGGCAGCCTGAGCGGGGCTAGCGGCCGGAGCGGTGCGCTGCGGCTCGGCAGAAGCAGTGGCCTTGCTCTGGGACTGCTGGGCAGCGAAGAGCTCGTCCTGACGGTTGACGTTGGAGTCGGAGAAGCCCGTAGCGATAACGGTGATGCGCACCTGGTCGCCCAGGGACTCGTCAACAACGGTACCGAAGATGATGTTGGCCTCGGGGTCGACGGCATTGGCGACAACGTCGGCGGCGTCGCTGATCTCCTGGATGCCCAGGTCCTTGGAGCCGGCGATGGAAAGCAGGACGCGCGTGGCGCCATCGATGGAGCTCTCGAGCAGCGGACTGGAGATAGCCTGCTGGGCAGCGTCGACGGCACGGGTGTCCCCAGAAGCGGTACCGATACCCATCATGGCGGTACCGGCCTGCTTCATGATGGTCTTAACATCGGCGAAGTCCAGATTGATGATACCCGGGACGGTGATGAGGTCGGTGATGCCCTGGGTGCCCTGGGAAAGGACGCCATCGGCAATTGCGAAGGCCTCGAGCATCGTGGTCTTCTTCTCGGCGATGTCGAGCAGCTTGTCGTTAGGGATAACGATCATGGTGTCGACGCAATCGGAGAGGGTCTTGATGCCCTCCTCGGCGCTCTTCTTGCGCTTGCGACCCTCGAAGGTAAAGGGCTTGGTCACGACGGCGACGGTCAGCGCGCCGACCTCGTTCATCGCGATATCGGCAACGATGGGAGCGGCGCCGGTACCGGTACCACCGCCCTCGCCGCAGGTGATGAACACCATGTCGGCGCCAGCGAGCGCCTCGGCGATATCGTCGCGGGACTCATCGGCAGCCTTGCGGCCAACCTCGGGGTTGGCGCCGGCGCCCAGGCCGCGGGTAAGGTCGGTGCCGATGTGCACCTTGATATCGGCATCAGAGATCGCGAGCGCCTGAGCATCGGTGTTGATGGCAACAAACTCGACGCCGCGGATGCCCTCTTCGATCATTCGATTGACCGCGTTGGTACCGCCGCCGCCGACGCCGACCACCTTAATGACGGCAAGGTAGTTGTTGATCTCTGTCTCGTGCATGTCGGTCCTCCGAACAAAGGTTATAGCCATAGCATGGGTTGACCCCTGCGCACATTAACCTTCAGGTTGAAAGTAAATGCAAAGGTAAACCGTATTATGTTTGCACATTATGAACGTATCAGTCAAATAATTGACCGTGAAAACCAAACAAACCAGATAAACGGCGTGGTATGCCCCTCAACAAAGCCATTTAGGATACTAGGCGGTCGGTGCGTTCCTAAACGTGTAGTTGCCCGGAGAGCGCACATTGATATAGGTTACACCCTCTACCTGCGAAAGTAGCTTGGTCACGATGCGTTCTTTCTTGGCGATATCGTCCGAATCGCCCAGCGACACCTCGACGCCGTTGTCGAGATTTGCCGAGATAGCCTCAACGGAAGGCGTGGAAATATCCTTCACCTGGTCCAAGAACTCGCTCGAAAAACCGCGCGCGTAATCCAGGCCGGCCTTGACGGCCTTGGAGCTCACCGCCCGACCCGAAACCGGTGCGACATCGGCCGAGACATCAGTCAACAGCACGGCGCCGTAGTGCTTGGCAAGCGCCAGGGCCGCATCGATGCCGGTCAGGGTGTTGGCACCCTCCCCCGATGTAATGACGTTCCCCTGGTCGTCCACCTCGACAGACGTCGACAGCGGAGCAATCCAGGTGTCATCGTCTCCGATAGCCCAGGCAAGGTCGTCGGAGCTGATATACGCAATGGCGATAACTTTACGCTCCGTCGGCGTGATGATAAGCGTATGGGGAAACTGGCGCTGGACATCCACGCCCGAGACCCACGGGTTTTGCTTGAGGCCCTCGGTGATCTGATCGGAATCCACGTTAAAGAGCGACGTGTCCTCGGGAAGATTGATGAGCTGCATGGCGTCATGCTTGGTCACATGCTCGCTGCCATGAATCTGAATATCGGTGGCGGCGAACAGGCCAGAGTTGATGACGACGATGGCAATAATGGCAAGTAAGGCCACAGCTGCCAGGATGCCGCCCGCGATCTTGCCCTTACCCTTAATGGCAGAAGCGGCGTCGGTCGTCTTGCTTGCCATGGCACCCAGCGACGACAGAGGATTGATGCCCTTTTTTGCCGAAGACGCCTTGGCGGCGGGTACCGATGTCAGTGAGCGCGGCTTAGCGCCAGGCAACGTACGGCTGGCATGCGACGCACGAGCTCCCAGCGAAGGCTTGGGCGTAGCCATGGGTCGGGAGGTCTTGGTGCCCATCGCCGGCTTGGGCGTCACCGAAGGACGCGAAGCCGGACGACTCGCCTTTTTAGAAGCGGGGCGTCCTCCCAGCTGCGAGCCGACGACCGGGCGCTTGGCAGGACGAACGGACCCAACAGACTTGGAGGGCATGGCGGGCTTATGTTGAGGCTGGGTAGGTGCGCCGGAACGCCCTCCGGCGCGGCGGAAGGTTGGTTTCGATGCTCTAGAAGCCGAGGAATTTAACTTCCGGTCTGAGCTCGATGCCATACGCCTCCCTCACCTTTCCGTGCACATGCCTAATAACCGCGGCCACGTCATCGGCCGAGGCGGTTCCGTTATTAACGATAAAATTAGCGTGTACGGGCGAAACTTCCGCACCGCCAACCGAAAAACCCTTTAATCCACAATCCTCAATCAACTTGCCCACGCTTGCGTCGGGCGGGTTGCGAAAGACCGATCCGCAGGATGCACGGCCCATGGGCTGCGTGCGCTTGCGGCGCGTCAGGTACCGCTCCATGCGCTCGCGAATGTCGGCCTTGGGCGCGGGCTTGAGCTTAAGCACGCACTCGAGAATAATCTCGTTACGCGGCAGGCTGCACTCGCGATACCCCCAAGCGATCTCGGACCCCGCATAATGCTTAATACCGGACGCCGGATCAAACGTGACCACGTCCTCGATAAGGGAGCCGATCCACTCGGTCCGCGTGCCTGCGTTCATGGACACGGCGCCGCCGACCGAACCGGGAATACCGACCGCGAACTCAAGGCCCGAAAGCCCGCGCGACAAGGCGTCGTTGACCAAACGCGCGAACATCACGCCCGCACCAACGGTCAGCGTGCAGCCATCCTCGGCAACAACCGTGCGCTGAAACTCACGTCCCAGCGAAATAACGGCGCCGCGATAGCCGGCATCGGCAACCAACAGGTTGGACCCCTTGCCGATAATCACCCACGGCACCTGTTCGCGGTCAAGCACCGCCACGGCGCGACGTAGGGCATGGTAGCTATGGCACGTCACAAAGAGGTCGGCCTTGCCGCCGATACGATAGCTTGTATGGCGTGCAAGACGTTCGTCCTCGACTACGTCCGTGTCGATCATGCCCGAAAGCGCCATGACGGCGTTAAACAGACCCATAGGGGTTAAGCGTCTTTCTTAGCAGTCAGATACTCGATGAACTCGGGGCCGACGGTCGTAACGTCGCCGGCACCCATGGTGAGCAGCAGGTCGCCCTCGCCCACGAGCTTCTCAAGCTCCTGGTTGAGCTCAAGACGGCTGGAGCAGTACACGACTTCCTTGCCGGCGTGCTTGGCGCGAACGGTATCTGCGAGCATCTTGGAGGTAACGCCCGGAATCGGCATCTCTCCGGCGGAGAACACATCGATCAGCAGTAGCTTATCGGCGTTGGCAAAGGCATCGGCAAAGTCATCGCACAGAGCCTGCAGGCGCGAATAGCGGTGCGGCTGGAACACGACGTCGACATGCTTGTAGCCCAGCGAAGAGGCAGCAGCGAGCGTCGCCTTGATCTCAGTGGGATGATGACCGTAATCGTCAACCACCGTGATGCCGTCGATATCGCCCACGTGAGTAAAGCGACGGCGGACGCCCTCAAAACTCGAAAGCGCCTTAGCGGCGGCGTCGATATCGAGGCCTAGGACATGGGCGACGGTCAAGACGGCCGTGGCGTTGAGCATGTTGTGACGACCGGGGTTGCTCTTAATCTCGACAGCGTGCTCGGTGCCGTCCTCAAAGCGAACGATAAAGTCGCTCTGGATGCCCTTGACATCCGGATGTACGCAGACAATGTCGTTGTTCTCGGCAAAGCCATAGGAAAGCACACGACGGCCCGTCGACTTGGCGAGCTCGACCAGATGCGGGTCCTCGCCGCAAACGATGACGGTGCCGTCCTCGCCCACCAGCCCCATAAACTTGGCAAAGGTGGCCTCGATCTCCTCGATACCCGAGTAGTGATCGAGATGGTCGGCCTCGACGTTGG
>USHZ01000023.1 GCA_900554595.1 uncultured Collinsella sp.
CGTCGCCGGTGGTGACGCTCGGCGAGTCGACGCTTGCGCGCTCGATGGCCTGCTCGAGCGTTTCCATCTTGCCACCGGCGAGCTGCATGCGGCCGAGCTCATCCACGCGTAGGGCCAGGTCGTTGAGCGGCGCCATAGCGCGGCGCACGCGGCGGGCTCCGCCGAGCATGTTGAGCACGCTGATAACCTGCCAGCCCGCAACGACAAGGTAGAGAGGCCATAGTGTGACGAGGTCCTGTGCGAGGGGGAAGGTCTTGGTGCCACGCGCAAGCTCGACGGTATAGGTGAGCGTGGTCAGGTCCCAGCCGCGCGCGGGGGTCAGCGACATGCTGCGAACGGCGGCGCCGGGGATCCATCCCGCGGTAAACGCGCCATCGGGCAGCGTCTGGTTGTAGCCATAGACGAGGATTGTCGCCGCAACAAGCAGCAGTAACAGATCCAGCCAGACGTAGCTCACCAAGCGGCGCCATATATAGCTCCAGTTGATGGCGCGGGCGATGGAGGTGACGCGCTTAGCCTCATCGCTACGCGCGGCAGACATAGCCCACCCCGCGCACGGTCTGGATGATGCGGGCACCGCCGGCGTCTTCGATCTTGGCACGCAGATGCGCGATGTGCACGTCGACGTTGTTGGTGTCGCCCACATATTCGTAGCCCAGCGCCTCGTGCGCAATGCGCTCGCGCGTGAGCACGGTGCCGGCATGTGCCATAAGCAGGGCGAGGACGTCGAACTCGCGAGCCGTGAGCGCGATGGGCGAGCCGCCGACCGTGACTTCGCGGCGGTCGGGATCGAGTGCGACCGAGCCCACGGCGAGCGTGGCGGGGGAGGGCGCGGCAGAGGTCTTGGCCGAGTCGCCGACCGGGGGCATCGCGGCGGCACCCGTAGCACCCTCCCCGGCCCCAACGCCGCCAACGCCCGAAGCCGCCCGCACGGCCTCCGCGCGCTTCAACGCCACGCGGATCCGTGCGAACAGCTCCTCAATCGCAAACGGCTTGGTCAAGTAATCGTCGGCGCCGGCATCGAGCCCGGCCACCTTGTCCATCACGGCATCGCGCGCGGTGACCATGATCACCGGCACATCCTTGTGCTTGCGTACGCGCCGCAGCACCTCCATGCCGTTGAGCTGCGGCAGCAGCACATCGAGCAGAATCAGATCGTAGTCGCGCTCCAACGCCAGGTCCACAGCGGTGCGGCCGTCGGCGGCGTGTTCCACCTGGTAGCCTTCGTGCTCCAGCTCGAGTGTCACAAAGCGGGCGATTTTCTCCTCGTCCTCTACGATCAGGATCCGTGCCATGCGTGCCCCCATCTGCGATTACTTGTCGTCGTTCAGATTTTGCTTGATGTCGTCCGCGGCGTTGGCAGCGCTGTCCATCAGGTTGTTGATGCTGCCGGGCACGTCGCCGTCGCTGTCGATGCGGTAGCGCATGCCAAAGAACAGGCCAAGCAGCATCAGCCATATCGTGGCGCCCCAGGCAAACAGGGCGACGATGGGGATCAGGATGGGAATGTTGAGGATGATGGCGTCGCGGCGCGTGGCGATAAACTTGGTGTCCAGGCTCAGGCGGAAGAGCTTTTTGAGGTACTCCCACACGCTGTCCATCTTCTTGGAGAAGTCGGTCTTTTCGCTCGACTTTTCGTAGGCAGCCTGCGCGGCGACCATCTCGGCCGAGGGCTCATCGGCCGGCGCGGACTCGGTGGCGGCGTGCGCCGACGTGGTCTGGGTCTTGCCCTGCGACTCGAGCCAAATGATGGCATCCAAAACGTTGCCGTCGGCGGCGTCGAGCGCGGCCTTGGCGTCGGTGTAG
Organism: uncultured Collinsella sp.; assembly: GCA_900554595.1. Taxonomy (GTDB): domain Bacteria; phylum Actinomycetota; class Coriobacteriia; order Coriobacteriales; family Coriobacteriaceae; genus Collinsella. Next base: position 1,807 of record USHZ01000023.1, read on the forward strand.
CTCACGTTGCACTTGGTGCGGATGGTTTCAACTTTTTCGAGGTCGTCCATGACCTGTCCTTTCGTTCGATGGGCGCGACGCCAGGCGATCTGCCCGGGCGCGAGCGTTGCGTTCGGCGGCCTGCGTTGCGCGGTGCCGCCCCGCCCTTGGTCGAACTCTATGGTGCAGGTTATAGATTAAGCGATTCTTGAGCCAAGATTAATGTTGGATGAGTTTTTGGGTGGCAGTGGGAAAAGTATTAGACCTCAATAGCGGGGGATAGGGTACCGGTGCAAAACGGCGTCATGGGTTGGTCGAGCAGGCGGTTTCTCCATTGATGTCCGCACGACATGTGACACTTACCCTGCCGCCATGCTTCGTCGCGGCGGCATGCATCTGAACAACGATCCTCTAAGGAGTTCGATTTTGATGAGTGACAACACCAAGCATCTCGCAAAGAAGTGCGTCAAGGACGCGGGGCCGTGCCTCGCGCTGTGCCTTGCCGGCGCAGCGGTCGCGCTGCTGGCTGTTCTGGGGCCATTCGACGTGCTCCGAAGTGCCAGTTCTCTGCACGTTTGCATGGCCCTTGCCGGCGCCATGATGACCGGCGGCGTGCTCGATCTGATTTTTTGGGTGCTTGATCCGTTTGGATGGAAGAACGAGGGGTAAGCCCTAAGGGACGGAAGGGCTGGAACGGTTGGCTTAGCGATCGTGCAGAATGTGGGCGAGCGACTTACAGGGAAGTGGTAATCCGATGACGGTCTATGTGACGGGCGATATTCACGGCGGCCTCGACATGCAAAAGCTGCGCGATTGGGAGCTTGGGGATAGTCTGACGAGCGACGACTATCTGATTGTCGCGGGCGACTTTGGCTTTCCGTGGGATTTCTCTGTCGAGGAATGTACCGATATCGCCTGGCTGGAATCGCGTCCCTATACCGTGCTGTTCGTCGACGGCAATCACGAGCGTTTCGATCACTGGGCGGAGCGTCCCATGGAGTTGTGGCACGGTGGGCTGACGCAGCGCCTGTCGGATACCTCGCCCATACGGCGCCTGGCGCGCGGCGAGGTTTTTGAACTCGACGGCTCAACGATCTTTACCATGGGCGGCGCCACGAGCGTGGACAAGGAATACCGCATTCCGTATTCCAGCTGGTGGCCGCATGAGCTGCCGAGTGAGCGCAACTTTGAGGAAGCGCGGACAAAGCTCGACAGCGTGGGCTGGAGGGTCGACTACGTGATCACCCACACCTGCTCTACGCGTATGCTTTCGCCCACGCTTTATCCGGCACCCGGCTGGAATTGCCCCACGGTTGATCGACTTACGGCATTTTTCGATGAGCTGGAAGACCGCTTGGATTACAAGCGCTGGTACTACGGGCATTTTCATCGGGATGCCAACCCGGCCGAGCGTCATACCGTGCTCTACGATTGCATCATTCGCTTGGGTGACGAACTCCAGCCCTGGGATGTTGCGTAGGGGGCGGGATGGCTGGCTACTCGATCGTTACAGTGATGTTCTCCCGGTGCGCGCGGATGACGTCCCAGCTAAAGTGCTCGACCAGCTGCTCGGCAGAGCGCGGTGTGGTGTCCGGTGCGATGCCCGTTTGTCCGGCGAGCCATCCCAGCAGTGCCTCGGGCGTGCCAAAGCGGGCGCGTAGTTCGCCCAGGTCCAGATCGCGGTCGCGCTTGGAAAGGCGACGGCCATCCGGCGACATGAGCAGCGGAATATGTGCGTAGTGCGGCGTGGGAAGACCCAGCAGATGCTGCAGGTAGATTTGGCGGGGCGTGGAGCCCAGCAGGTCGCATCCGCGTACGATCTCGGTAATACCCATGGCGGCGTCATCGACCACCACGGCTAGCTGATAGGCAAACACGCCGTCGCTGCGGCGCACCAAAAAGTCGCCGCACTCGGTAGCGAGTGCCTCGCATTGGGCCCCGTACGTGCGGTCCACGAATTCGATCACGTCGTCTGCGAGGTCATCGACGGTGGGCACGCGCAGACGCGTGGCCGGGGCGCGCAGGGCACTGCGGCGGGCGACCTCTTCGGCCGAAAGCCCTCGGCAGGCGCCACGGTAGATGGGCGTGCCGTCGCTGGCATGCGGCGCGCTCGCGGCGTGGAGCTCGGCGCGCGTACAAAAGCAGGGATAGGTGAGGCCGGCGTCTTGCAGCTGGCGCAAGGCGCTCTCGTACAGGTCGAGGCGATCGTGCTGGTAGTAGGGGTCATCGTCCCACTCGAGTCCTAGCCAGGCTAGGTCGTCAATCAGTTGAGCGGCAAGTTCCGGGCGCTTGCAGCGATCGTCCAGGTCCTCGATGCGCAACACGATGCTGCCGCCCTGGCTGCGGGTCGAAAGCCACGAGCACAGGCAGCTGAACACGTTGCCCAGGTGCATGCGGCCCGAGGGCGACGGGGCAAAGCGCCCCACGACGGGCGCGGGAGCGGGAGTCGTCGTTGCTGCATCCGCGGCGGGCGTTGCTATGTTACATGCGTTGATATCCATGCGGACGAGTATAGCGCGGGGCGCGGTGGGGAGGCGTCGCTGTGGTCCGCAAGTTGTCGAGGCCCCGCATTGCGTATGGCGGCCGCAGACTCGGTGCTTTGATCCCTGTCCATCAACTCGGCACCTTAGACGACAGAAACCCCGGCAGCTCTTCGCAACTGCCGGGGTTTCCGCGGAAAAGGGGGACATGATCCTCGAGCGAACGGCAAAGGGGCAAACCGTTTTCGCTCAATTGCTTTATGCCCCTCGGCTGGCGGCTCAATCAGCGTATGCCGCGCCCACACAAAGCCGCTACACCTGTGACGGAGCTATGAAGTGGTATCTATCGTTGGCGCAGGCCATGCCAAGGACTGTCCCAAACTGCCGGCAGATACGGAACGTCCCTAAGTGCCAGACTCGGGTGGGACTTTTGTCCCATTTGACGTTCCGTTGGCCCAGATATTCGTCATGTGTGCCCGCAAACGTGGGACAATGGCGATGTTGGTTTTACAGACAAAGGATGTGCCTATGAACGCCCCCGTTGCCAATGCCTGCCGGCAGCGCCGCTTGTTTGCGCGATTCGTTTCCGCCTGCGCGTTTGTCGCGTTTGCGTTGCTGCTGCTTCCCGCCGCCGCGCACGCCGACGGCTACTCCATGACCCAAACCTATATCGGCGCCACGGTTGAGGCTGACGGATCGCTGACCGTTGTCGAGGGGCGCCAGTTTGATTTCGATGACGACATCAACGGCGTGTTTTGGGAGATCAATGCGGGCACCAACCAACAGGGCGGCACGGCGACCGTCGATGTGCTGAGCGTTGAGGAAGACGACACCGCGTTTAACAAGGTCGACAGCGCAAACAAAGGCGACGACGGCGTTTACACGGTGGAACAGTCCGACGATGGCGTGAGAATCAAGGTATTCAGCCCTCACGAGAGCGGCGACAGCGCGATCTTTTACGTGAGCTACACCATGACCGGTGCGGTTATGAACTGGTCCGATACCGCCGAGCTCTACTGGAAGTTTGTGGGCGACGGCTGGTCTGCGGATTCCGATGATGTCGAGATGGAAGTGTACTTCGCAAATGCCGCCGCCGGGACGGCGGCCGTCAAGGGCGATAACTTCCGCGCATGGGGCCACGGCTCGCTGACGGGCGACGTGTCGCTCGATGAGGACGAGCCCATGGTCACCTATACCATTCCCTGCGTGCATCAGGGCGAGTTCGCCGAGGCACGCATCGCCTTCCCCAGCGACTGGGTGCCGCGGCTTGCCGCCTCGGGCGAAGAGCGCATGTCAACGATCCTGAGCGAAGAAAAAGAATGGGCCGACGAAGCTAACGCCCGCCGCGCTCACGCTCGTATGATTGCCATTGCACTTGCCGTGCTAAGTGTTGTCGCGGCGGTGGCCTTTACCGGCACAATCGTTGTGCTCAAGCTACGCAGGCCCAAGCCCAAGCCGCTCTTCCAAGACGAGTACTTCCGCGATGTGCCCTCCGCCGACCATCCCGCGGTGCTTGCAGCTCTTATGAGCTGGAACAACGTGCCCGATCAGGCATATATCGCCACGCTGATGAAGCTGACCGACGACCGCGTGATCAAGCTGGAAGAAGCGACCGAGGCCAAGAAGAAGGGCCTGCTCCGTCGCGAAAAAGAGGAGCAGACGTATCGCATCACGGTGACCGACGAGGCCTGGAAGGCTGCCAAGAAGGACGGCATCGATCGCGATGTGCTCAAGGTCTTCTTCGCCGGCGTTAAGCCCGATAAGGACGGAGTCCGTTCGCGCACGTTTAGCGAGCTGGAGGAGTACGCTAGCGAGCGCACCACATCTGTTGGCGACAAGCTCGAGGACTATCAGAGCACGGTTAAGGGCAAGCTGGAGGCGCGCGAGTTTATCGCATCGGATGGCACTATCGCGATGGTGGCCGGCCTGGTTCTCGGCATCATCATTGTCTTTGGCATTCTGGGCTCTCTGATCTATACCGACTTTGCGGACGCCAACGTCGGCGCCGCTATGATCTCGATTCCCGTCACGATCGTGGGCTTTGTCCTGAGCTGCACCTTCCGCCGTTACACGCCGGAGGGCGCCGAGGTGGCGGCTCGCTGCAAGGCACTTAAGCATTGGCTCGAGGACTTCACGCGCTTAAAGGAAGCCGTCCCCGGCGATCTGGTCCTGTGGAATAAACTTCTGGTGATGGGTGCGGCGCTGGGTGTTTCCAAGGAAGTGCTGCGCCAGCTTGCCGAGGCCGTGCCGCCCGAGGTGCGCGAGGCCGACGGCTTCTACGACAATTACCCCTGTTACTGGTGGTACTACCATCATTACGGTAACGAGTCGCCGATGGATTCGTTCGACGGCGTGTATCACGAGAGCATCCGTGAGCTCGCATCGAGCTCGGACAGTTCGGGTGGCGGCGGAGGCGGCGGCTTCTCGGGCGGCGGAGGTGGCGGCGTCGGCGGAGGCGGCGGCGGAACGTTCTAACGGCCCCAAATTACGGGATGGGCTTTTCTCGACAGCCGTCGGGGGAAGCCCATCCCCTTTTTATGCGCTACCTACGAAGACTGTCCCCAGCGACTAGTTACTGGGGACGTTCCTAAATGACTTGGTATGGCTGCTGGGCCTAGACGGTTAGGTCCAGCTCGTAGAGGAAGCTTTCGCGCGGCATGGCGTGGCGGCGTTCCTCGCGGTTGGCGCGGTGCGTGGCCGTGCGCTTAAAGCCGTGCAGTTCGTAGAACTTCCACGAGCAGTTGGAGTCGGTGTACAGGTGCGCCCTCGTCGCTCCAAGCGAGGACAGATGCGAGATTGCGGCGTCGAGCAGAACCGTGCCGACGCCCAGGCCGTGGACGTCGCGATCCACGGCAAGCAGTGTGACCTCGTTGTCGTGCGGCAACGGGCTGCTCTCGAGCAGGCGGTTGTTGGTTCGGATGGTTGCGCGCACAAACGAGAGATACTCGGCGCAGGCATCGGGCTCCAGCTCGCGCATCTGCGAAAGCAGCGCGCGTTCGGTGTCCATCCAATGTTCCTTGACGGTGGCGCCGGAGCTCTGTCCCGCACGCGCGAGCGCAATGCCACGCGCCTGACCGTCGATTACGGCAACCTGCGAAAACGTCGAGGAAGAAAGGCAGTAGGCAAGATCGCACGCAGCTTCGAGGCGGTTGTACTCATCGTTATCCGAGTTGTTGTGCCAAAGCTGCTGCAAGATCAGCGCGATGGCGTCGAAATCTTCGGTATCAAACGGTCGGTAGAGAACCCGCGAGACCATGGTGCCTCTTTCTATTGCGGATGCATATCGAGCACAGTTCTACCACGCCGTTGGCATCTAATTATGGTGCCCCTGTGTTCCATCAACTCACCGTGCCCAGTGGCGCTCCTGCAACCCCCCGCTCGAAGCTTTTTCTGCACAGCCGTGCGTTGCGGGGTGCATCGTCGCGCTCGATGCGCTACATTAAATCAGTATTTTCAATGCCGCTGCGCGAGCGCTGCAGATCGACGTATCACCGACTCACAGAGCACGGCGGCGTACCAGACAGGAGGACTGCATGGGATCTGATGTGAAGATCGCACGCGCGTTGATCTCGGTTACCGATAAGACGGGCGTCGTCGATTTCGCACGGACGCTGGTTGACGACTTTGGCGTCGAGATCATCTCTACGGGCGGCACGGCTCGTGCCATCGAGGACGCGGGCGTTCCCGTAACCCCCATCGAGGAGTTTACGGGCTATCCCGAGATGATGGACGGCCGCGTCAAGACGCTGCATCCCAAGGTTCACGGCGCGCTGCTTGCCCGTCGTGATTCCGAGCAGCACATGCAGGAGGCCGCTCAGCACGGCATTAAGCTGATCGACCTGGTCGTCGTCAACCTGTACGAGTTTGAGAAGACCGTCGCCAACCCCGAGGTCACCTTCGCGGATGCCATCGAGCACATCGATATCGGTGGTCCCTCCATGCTGCGCTCTGCCGCTAAGAACGCCGCGAGCGTTACCGTCATTTCCGACCCGGCCGACTATGATGCCGTCCTGGCCGAGATGCGCGAGACCGGTGGCTGCACCACGCTTTCCACCCGTCGTCGCCTGCAGGTGAAGGTCTACCAGACTACCGCCGCCTACGACACGGCCATCTCCCGTTGGCTTGCCGCCCAGGCAAGCGACGTGGCGGACACCTCTGCCAAGCTCGAGATCTCGCTGGAGAAGGTCGACGACCTGCGCTATGGCGAGAACCCGCAGCAGAAGGCTACGGTCTACCGCTTTGCCGAGGGCTGCGAGAACACCGCGAGCTCGCAGTTCCCGCTCGTGGGCTCCGAGCAGATTCAGGGCAAGCCGCTCAGCTACAATAACTATCTGGATGCCGACGCCGCCTGGAACCTGGTCCGCGAGTTCGACGAGCCGGCCTGCGTGATCCTCAAGCACCAGAATCCCTGCGGCTCCGCCGTTGCCGAGGACATCACGGCCGCCTACGACCGCGCCTTCGCCTGCGATCCCAAGAGCGCCTTCGGCGGCATCATCGCCTGCAACCGCGAGGTTCCCTATGAGCTGGTTGAGCATTTCGCCGACCAGAACAAGCAGTTCGTCGAGGTCATCATCGCCCCGAGCTACACTGCCGAGGCGCTCGAGCGCATGGCCAAGCGCCCCAACCTGCGCGTGCTGGCGACCGGCGGCGTGGACCACGGCGCCCAGGTGGAGCTGCGCTCCATCGATGGCGGCATGCTGGTGCAGGAAGTCGACCACGTGACCGAGGATCCCGCGACCTTTACGTTCCCCACCGACCGCAAGCCCACCGACGCCGAGATGGCCGAGCTCGAGTTTGCCTGGAAGGTCTGCAAGGGCGTTAAGTCCAACGCCATCCTGGTCTCCAAGGGTAAGGCCGGCATTGGCATGGGTCCGGGTCAGCCCAACCGCGTTGACTCTGCGCTGCTTGCCTGCGAGCGTGCCGAGGACTTCTGCGAGCGCGAGGGCGTGGAGAAGGGCGGCTTTGCCTGCGCAAGCGACGCATTCTTCCCGTTCCGCGACAACGTCGACGTGCTTGCCGAGCATGGTGTGACCTGCATCATTCAGCCCGGCGGCTCCAAGCGCGACGACGAGAGCATCCAGGCCTGCAACGAGCATGGCATCGCAATGGTGTTTACGGGCGCTCGCCACTTTAGGCACTAATGTCGTTACGCGGTTTTACCAAACCGCGTAACTGCTCGACGCTGCGCCGGCCCCAAGCACCTCATCTCGCCGCTCAAACCGTCGCTCGCGTACAGAAGTGCGCGTCGCTCCTCTTTTGCGGCGACCTGAGGCACTTGGTGCCGGCTCGCTGGCTTGTGCTCCACCAGCGGTATTGGCTCGCCCCGAACTAAAGCTATCTATTGCCGTCCGTGCCGGTTGGTGCGGGCGGCTTTTTTGGGTATAACGGTGCGGTGTATGTTTTTGAGAAAGGTTGGATATGGCCGTTGTGGATGATGCCGAGCTGTTTGGCAATGCCGAGGATCAGCGTGCGTACGAGGACTTTTGCGCCAATCAGGAGGCGGTCGAGAAGTTTACGCTCGACAAGCCCGCGCTTATCTGCCGCTGGCGCATGTCCAACAAAAAGGTGCCCATGCTCAACCGCCACATTCGTGCGCTGTCCGAGCGCCTGGTGCAGGGCGAGCCGCTTACCCACAACATGCTCAGCTGGGCCAAGCAGCACGTTGAGTGGTCGCTTGCCGAGGGCGATTACACCGCGCGCGACGGCGTACTCATGCTGGTGATCGACATCAACGGCAACGCCGCCATGACGGTGGGGGAGTACGAGCCGCTGGCCGACACGTCGGCTAAGGCGCTGCGTGCCCGTTCTGCCGAGGCTCGCTCCGAGGCCGACGAGACCGGCGTGGCGCCCGAGCTGCTTGCTGCCGTCGACGACGGCGAGCTTGCCTTTGTGGCGCCGGCGGACGAGTGCCTGTGCGGCACGGCGACGCTCATTGAGCAGCTGGCCCAGACCAAGGGCATCCCGGTCACGCGTGTGGACATTCCCGCACAGCTCAAGGGCGCGCTGTTCCTGGTGAGCGACGAGCACGGCGTGGTCCCCGCGACCGAGACGAACGCCGCCGAGGCCGACGCTGCCACGGTCGCCTTCTTTGCCGACGGCTACGAAAAGCTCCGCGCCCGCCGCTCCTAACCTCAAGGCGGGGTGGCTTACTGAAGCGAGCGAGCGCGTTCGATGGCGTAGGCGAGCGACAGCTGCTCCATCTCCGGGGCGCATTTGTAGCTCAGCCCGGTGAGAGCTGTTACCTTGTCGAGGCGATATCGAATCGTGTTCGGGTGCTGGCTAGTCTGCTTGGCGGTTTGCTCGATACGTCGGTCGTTCTCGATGAATGCGGCGAGCGTGGATTCCAGTTCGCTGCCATGCTCGCTGTCGTGCTCGCGTATCGGCGAGAGAATCGCCTCCGAGAACGATCGCATCTCCGGGGTTTCCGCAAAAGGCATCACGGTTCTCAGGATGCCGAGCTGCGCATAGCGGACGGGCCTCTCGGCTCGTTGACAAGATAGGCGCTGTGCGTAAATCGCCTGCGAGATCGCCTGCGCCACCGCCTCGTCTCCAAACAGAATATCGCTGATGCCGAGCCCTTCCGCTCCGCCATCGATGCCGCTAGCCTCGATGAGCTCCGTGAGCGCCTGCACGATTCGCTCCACATCGAGCGTCTGCTCCGAGTCGCTTGTCGCTACGAATAACAAACCTCCGTCATAGGGTGCCAACATGTTGTGGCATCCAGCGAGGGCCGATTTTGCACAGAGACGTTCGATTTGCAAAAACGTACGCGGGTCGAGGGGCTCTGCAAACGATGCGAACAGGGCGACCGCTTCGTCCAGAAATGACGGGTTGAGGCCTCGGATGCGTCGGCAGATGGACTCGGGCGATACGTCTGTCCTCAGGGCATCGATCTCGCGCTGTGCGAAGTCGATGGACGCGAGCTGCTCGATATGCCGTTTGACCTCATGGATGACGCTGTCAAAGAACAGCGAGTCGTCGGTCGTGAGAAAGACCGGGTAGTGCCGCGCGTTGGCGTAGCGGATGGCTTGGTCGGGAATCGGGATGTGCAGGACGTTTTTGATGATGAGACCGCTCGTTCCCTTGGCGACGAGGTATTTCACGGCTTCAGTGATGAGGTACGGGTCGTCCTTCGCATAGAGGAAGGTGCTGAGGACGATCTCGTCTGAGCTGAAGTTGACGCGCTGGTACTTGTTCTTGAGGCCGGGCATGAGTTCATAATCGAGGATCCCGACGCCAGAGACGGCATGCGAGACGCCATCGCTGCCGGCGATTAGGCGGACCGACCCCTCATATTCCCGTGAGAAGTCCGAGATGGTATATAGCATCAACATCACCTTGTAAATTACTACAATAAGTACAGGTATGAATAGGATAATCGCACACCAGTATGCCGTTGATGCGAGAAATTGTTCAAATACATGCTGATAGAACGAAAAATTAGATTGAGAATCGTTGTAGATTCCAACAAGAAATGATCCTTGGCGACATCGTTACTAAACCGTACAGTGAAGCAACGTAAAGCTTTCGCTGAGAGGAGCGATGATGGGGCAGATGGTGGTGCTATCGGCCGAGGAAGTTTCCAAGGTGCTGACGATTGAGGATGCAATCGCTGCCGTGGAGGAGGCATATCGCCAGAAGGCAACGGGCAAGGGTGTTGCGTGGCCGATGGTATATGAGCAGTTCGAACCCGGCGTGGCCGATATGGATATCCGCTCGGGCGAGTTGGCAGGAAGCGGCCTCTTCGGTCTCAAGCTCACTGCTTGGTTCTCTCAGAATTCCAAAAAGGCGCTGCCTGAGATCTTTGGCACCACACTGCTGTGCGACAACGCGACGGGCGAACCGTTGGCGCTGCTCAATGCCTCCGCCGTCACGGGACTTCGCACCGGTGCAGCTGCTGCGCTCGGTGCCAAGTGGCTGGCTCGGGCGGATGCGTCCAAACTGCTTGTTGCGGGTGCCGGCCATATGAGCACCTACATGGTGGCGGGCGTGCTCGCCGCCTGTCCCAAGGTGGGCGAGGTCAAGGTGTGGGAGCCGGTTTCCGATGCCGCGCCCGAGGCCCGCGTCGAGCGCATGCGAGACGAGGTCGCCCATATCTTGGGCGCCTGCGAGCATACTCGCGAGGCATCCACCTATTCCATCGAGGCGACGGCCGACGGCCAAGGTGCCGCGGCAGAGGCCGACATCATCGTGACGATCACGCCGGCGACCAAGCCAATTATTCCCGATGCATGGGTGCGCCCCGGTACGCATATCTCCTGCGTCGGTGCCGACATGCCCGGCAAGCAGGAGCTCGCCTCGGCACTTGTCGCCCGCGCCGCTGTTTACGTCGACGACCGCGAGCAATCGGTCGCGTCCGGTGAGCTGGAGATTCCAGTTGCCGAGGGTGCCATCACGCCCGAGGACATCAAAGCGGAGCTCGGCGAAGTCATCGCCGGCGTGGCTACGGGGCGTTCGGATGACGAGCAGGTGACGGTGTTCGATACGTCGGGCATCGCCGTTCAGGACCTTTCGGCATCGAAAATCGCCTACGACCGCGCCGTCGAGGCGGGGCTGGGCACCGCGGTGGAACTGTAAGAAAGTCAAGGAAAGGAAACGACAATGCAGATCAAGGATTTCGCCGTCGAGCAGTGGATGAACGAGTGGGAGACCAAGTGCACCCACAACGTTGCGGAGACGTGCGTTTACTCCCTCACGCTCGACCAGCTGTTCGAGCTTACGAACACCGACAAGAAGGCGTGGCTCGATAGCCTGTGCTCGCGCCGATTCACCTACGGAGACATCGAGGGGCAGCCCGGCTTCCTCGAGGGGGTCGCGCGTCTCTATAAGACGGTTGAGCCCGGGCATATCGTGCCCACGCACGGCGCGACCGGTGCCAACTCCCTGGTTATTTCCACGCTCGTCGAACCGGGCGATCATGTAGTCTCCGTCAAGCCCACCTACCAGCAGCTTTACTCGATTCCCGAGATGTGCGGTGCGAAGGTCGATATTCTTCAGCTCGATCGCAAGAACGGCTACCACGTCGACGTCGACGCGCTCGATGCCCTGGTGACCGACGATACCAAGCTCATCTGCATCAATAACCCGGACAACCCCACGGGCGCCCTGCTCGACACCGATACACTCAAGGCGATTGTCGAGGTCGCGCGCAAACACGACGCGTGGGTGCTCTGCGACGAGGTCTACCGTCTGCTTACTCAGACGGATGAGTACTCCGAGTCCGTGATCGACCTGTACGACAAGGCCATCGTCACCGCATCCATGTCCAAGGTCTGGTCGTTCGCCGGCCTGCGTCTGGGCTGGGCAGTCACCAAGAGCCCGGAGCTCCGTCGCGCGCTGCTCTCGCATCGAGACTACAACCTGATTTCCGCCGGCATATTCAGCGAGTCGGTGGCGGAGCTGATTCTGGGCAACGCTTCCGTGATCCTTGAGCGCAGCCGTCGCATCGTCCGTCAGAACCTTGCTGTTCTGGAGAAGTGGGTCGAGAGCGAGCCGCACCTGTCATTCGTCAAGCCCGAAGCGGGTACCACCGCGCTCGTGTATTACGACTACGACATCGACTCCAGGACGTTCTGCATCGACATGATTAAGAAGTCCGGCGCGCTCGTCACCCCGGGCGATTGCTTCGAGGAGCCCAAGAGCATGCGCATCGGCTATGCATACTCCGACAACACCGATGACCTGCAGAAGGGCCTGGATGCCATCTCTGCGTACATGCGTACGCTCGAGTAGAGGCTCGAGGTCGAAGTAATGGGGCCGATCGGTTTAGGACCGAGGGCCCCTATTTTCTCTCAAGGCTACCGAACACTTTTGTCACATTAGTTGCCCACGGGGTCGTATCGCTACGACGCCGTGGGCATAATGGTGTGAAAGGTGCAAGTTGCGCGAAATGGGAGGACACATGGCGCTGATCTATGTCGTTGAGGACGACGAGCCTATCCGTCGCGAGCTTACCGACATCCTTGCCCGTGCCGGTTTTGAGGTCGAGGCCTGCGAATCGTTCGAGCACGTCTCGCACGATATTCTCGCTGCTGCTCCCGACCTGGTGCTGCTCGACCTCACGCTCCCCGTCAAAGACGGCCAGCATATCTGCCACGAAGTCCGCCGCGAATCCGAGGTCCCCATCATCGTCCTCACGTCGCGCACGACCGAGATTGACGAGGTCATGGCCATGACGCTCGGCGCGGACGACTTTGTTCCCAAGCCCTATAGCGCGCGCGTGCTCGTGGCGCGCATTAACGCGCTGCTGCGACGCACCGCGGCTGCCGGCGAGCGCAGCACGGTCGTCCACAAGGGGCTGGAACTCGACCTCGCCCGCTCCGCGGTCACCAACACGGCAACCGGCGACAGCACCGAGCTCACTAAAAACGAGCTGCGCATCCTCTCTTTGCTCCTGAGCCGCGCGGGCAAGATTGTCTCACGCTCGGCCATCATGCAGGACCTGTGGGACTCCGATGCCTTCGTGGACGACAACACGCTCACCGTCAACATCAACCGCCTGCGCACTACGCTCGAAAAAATCGGCGTCAAGGGGTATCTGACCACGCACCGCGGCCAGGGCTATTCAGTCTAGGTGCCGATCATGTCGTTTGCCAAGTTTTTTAAAGATGCGCTTCTTCCCGTCGCTGTGTGGACGTGCGGCGTGCTGCTGAGCTGCTTTGTCCTGACGGTCGCCGGGGCACCCGCTTCCATCGTGGTCGTGGCGGTCGGCGTGTCCTTTATCTTTGGCATCCTGGGCATCGTGCTCGAGTATGCGCGCCGCCGCCGCTTCCTGCGTCAGCTGGAGCGGGCGGCCGAGGAACTGGAGAGCCCCGCGTGGGTGCAAGAGATGGTGCAATGCCCGACGTATGCCGAGGGCGAGCTCGAGTACGAGGTCTTGCGCCGGGTGGGCAAAGCCGCCTGCGACGAGGTTGCCGAAGGCCGGCGCCAGACCGATGACTATCGCGACTATATCGAGAGCTGGGTCCACGAGGCCAAACTGCCCCTGGCTGCAGCCCATCTTATTTTGGAAAACCTGGACGGCAGCGAAGACGACCTGTCGCGCGTAGATGACCTCGGTCGCGAGCTTGCCCGCGTAGAGCGCTATATCGACCAGGCGCTCTACTACGCACGCTCGGAGGTTGTGGAGCGCGATTACCTGATTCGACGTTGGAACCTCAAGGCCCTGGTGACGGGCGCGATTAAAGCCAACGCGCGCGAGCTCATCGCGGCGCACGTGGCGCCGGTGTGCGAGAACCTCGACTTTGAGGTGTTTACCGACGAGAAGTGGCTCGAGTTTATTCTGGGCCAGCTCATCCAGAACAGCATCAAATACGCGTGCGAGGACGGCGCGAAGATCGTGTTTTCGGGTGCGTTGTTGGACGAGGGCCTGGCGAGCGAGCGCATCGAGCTCACCGTTGCCGATAACGGCTGCGGCGTGTGTGCAGCAGATCTGCCGCGCGTGTTCGAGAAGGGCTTTACCGGCGACAACGGCCGCGCCACCAAGCGCGCAACGGGTATTGGTCTCTACCTGGTGGCTCGCCTGTGCTCCAAGATGGGCATCGACGTCACCGCAGCGTCCGAGCCCAGCGAAGGCTTCGTCGTTACATTCGCCTTTTCAACGAACAAGTTCCAATATTTCGAGTAACGCATGTGGCAGACGTCCGCCCAAACAAAACGTGCCGCCCATTAAAAAACGTACCGCCCCAAACGGGGCGGCACACCATCTTTTATCAGCCAACTCGCTGAAGTAAGGCTGCGAAGGCTGCGGGGCCGGGA
>USHZ01000024.1 GCA_900554595.1 uncultured Collinsella sp.
TATCGCTCGATGTATTACATGTGCACCTTCGACACGGTCAATATGCTCGGCTGGTTTGTGCGCGCAGTGCTCATCGTAGCGTTTCTGCCCGTTGGACTGGGTGTGGCGCGTACGCTCACCGACCCTCGCTGGCGCCACACCAGCTAATTGGTGCAAGGGGAACAGGTTACTTTGCACCAAATGAGTTGCGGTGAAATAGGGACTGAATTGCTGCTTAAAGGGTCAAAACAGTCCGTATTCCACCGCAACTTATGGGGTCGGGGGATTATTGGTGCCCTGCATCTTCATAAACTCAACGCTTACGAAGCACGCGCTTTTCGTGCTAGGCTGGTTCCACCACATAAGTAGTCGCAGACGCACGTACCACGGGCGGGCGAGATGAAGTCCCAACAGCTCCATCTCGCCCGCCCGTTTTTGTTGTGCGCCGCGGCGCAACACAGAAAGGACCATGCCCTTTATGCCTATCAACAAACGAGAGAGCCTGCTGTTCACCTTTATCATGTGCTTTTGCATGGTGCTCTGGATGAGCATCTACAACGTTGCCCTGCAGCATGGGGCCATCAACGGCGAGGTTGTTGCCGCCGCGTGGCTCGGCTTCCCCGTTGCCTACATATTTGCCATGTGCTGCGACTGGTTTGTTGTCAGCCCCCTTGCCAAGGGTTTCGCCTTTAAATTCCTGGTCACGCCGGGCAAGAGCTCGCCGCTTGCCATGACGCTCGCCGTCAGCTCCTGCATGGTCGTTCCCATGGTCATCATCATGTCGCTGTACGGTGCCTGTGAGGGTCTGACGCACATGCCCGGCGGCATCCTTGCGAACCTGTATTCCGTGCCCGCGATCTGGATGATCAACATCCCGCATAATTTTGTGATGGCGCTGCCGTGGAACCTTTTGGTAGCCGGTCCGATTTCCCGCTTCGTCTTCCGTCGCGCCTTCCCTGTGGGGACGGTTTTCGAGGAGGAGCATGCCGAGCTCTTGGAGCAGGCTATGGCTCCTGAGTGCGAGTAGCTCGCTTAGGGATCTGCTGAGCGCGGGCGACTTGCTTGGTTGGAGCCCTAAGCGTGGATAGCTCTCTCGGCGACATCGCGGGCGTGAGCGGTGCGCATGACCGGAGGGCCCGTGCTGCTCCGTTGCCCGACGTGCTAGCGCGCAGAACAATCTGTTGGTGCATTCGGCGGCTGCTGAAGCGTTTCGGCAGCCGCTTTTTATACGGAGTTTAAATACAACAGTCTGTTGTATTACGTAGAGTGGTATATCTCTAGCGGGAAAAATGCGAGAGACGGAGCATTATGGCGTTGCTAGTAGGACTGGACGTAGGGTCGACGACGACCAAAGTTTACGCGATGCACGAGGATATGACCGAGGCGTGGTGGGGATATCGCCGCCACGGGGCGTGTCAGACAGCGAGCGTGCGCGCCATGCTCGGCGAGCTCGCCGAGCGCTTTCCCCATGAGTCGCTGCGCGTTGCGGTGACCGGCTCGGGTGCGCGCGATATCGCGACCGCGCTGGGCGCCTCGTACGTTCAGGAGGTGGTCGCCAACGCGCTCGCGATCAGCAGGTTCTATCCGCAGACGCGCTGCGCCATCGAGCTGGGCGGCCAAGACGCCAAGATGATCTTCTTCCGCACCAACGATAAGGGAGACATCGAGGTTGCCGACATGCGCATGAACGGCTCGTGCGCAGGCGGTACCGGTGCATTTATCGACGAGATGGCAAAGCTCATGGGGGTCGGCACCGAATCGGGCGAGTTCGAGCAGCTCGCAAGCCGGGGAACGACCGTCCACGAGGTCTCGGGCCGCTGCGGCGTGTACGCAAAGACCGATATCCAGCCGCTGCTCAACGAGGGCATTCCTGCCACCGACCTGGCGCTTTCGGCGCTTCACGCGGTCGCCCGCCAAACGATCGGCGGTCTGGCCCAGGGTATCGACATCGAGCCGCCGGTAATCTTCGAGGGCGGTACGCTCGCCTACAACCCCACACTGGTCCGCGTGTTCCGGGAGCAACTGAATCTATCGGACGATCAGGTTATCGTCCCGCGCGATCCGCAGATCATGGTCGCGCGCGGTGCCGCCCTGTCGCTGACCGACATGTTCGCATCGTCCCAACCGATCGACCTTCCCGACGCTTTTGTCCGGCTGGATAAGCTCGAGACGGTCGCGCCCGCAAGCGGGGAGGGACGTCTTGCCCAGCCCTTTTTTGCCACACCTGCCGAGCAGGCGGATTTTACGGCACGCCATGGCAAAGAGACGCCGGCAAAGGGTCCGGATGCGTATGCGCCCGGAGAGACGGTGCGTGTGGCGCTCGGTATCGATTCGGGGAGCACGACGACCAAGTTCGCCCTGGTCGATGAGGCGGGTGAGCTTGTCGATTCGTTCTACGCGTCTAATAACGGCAGACCGCTCGACGTCGCCCAACAGGGTCTTGTCAGCTTGAAGAACCGCTGGGAGACAGCGGGAGTCACGCTTGCGATCGATGCCGTGGGCACCACGGGATACGGCGAGGAGCTTTTCGCGCGCGCGTTCCACGCCGACTACCATACGGTCGAGACGGTCGCGCACGCCCGCGCCGCGTGCGCATGCGTTCCCGATGCGACCTTCGTGCTCGACATCGGCGGACAGGATATGAAGGCCATCTGGCTCAACCACGGCGTGCTGACCGATATCGTCGTCAACGAGGCGTGCTCTGCGGGCTGCGGCTCGTTCCTCGAGGGTTTTGCCAAAAACCTCGGAATAGCCGTTGAGGATATCGCGACCGAGGCATTTTCGTCCAAAGCCCCCGCCGTTCTCGGCAGCCGCTGCACGGTGTTCATGAACAGCAGCGTCGTTTCCGAGCAGCGGCGCGGTAAGGGTCCGGGCGACATCATGGCCGGTCTCTGCCGTTCGATTATCGAGAACGTGTTCACCAAGGTCATTCGCGTTTCAAATCTCAACCGTCTGGGCGACAAAGTCGTCGTCCAGGGCGGCACGTTCCGAAACGACGCGGTGCTGCGCGCATTCGAGCAGTATCTGGGCAAACCCGTCACGCGTGCGCCCCACCCGGGGCTGATGGGCGCTATCGGTATCGCCCTGCTCGCGCGCGAGGAATGCCGCAAGGGCGACGCCGGCACGTCGTTTATCGGGCTCGATGCCGTGGAGCGCTTCGAGCATCGCGAGTTCGGCGGCGTTACCTGCCGTCGGTGCAACAACCGCTGCCAGCGCGCGGTCGTGGCATTTGGCGACGGCTCGCTTTACGTCACGGGCAATCGCTGCCCGCGCGGCGGCGCCATCTCATGGGATGAGCTCGTGCGCGAGGTTCCCGCGGCGGAGGAGCTGCGTCCGCAGGGTGCTTGCGAGGCACAGGCACCCGGCACGGGGCGCGACCGGACCGCGGCTGCCCCCAATCTCTTTGTCGACCGCGAGAAGCTGCTGTTCGAGTCGTACCCCACGGTTCCCGTCTGCGGGGGGCGCGATGTCACGATCGGCATTCCCCGTGTGCTCGAGTTCTGGGACACCATGCCGTTCTGGTCGACGTTCTTCAGCACGCTCGGCTTTAAGGTGCGCGTCTCGGGACGCAGCACCAAGGCGATGTACGAGCGCGGTCTGGCGCACGTCACATCCGACACCGTGTGCTTCCCGGCCAAGCTCGTCCACGGGCACATCCGCAATCTCGTCGACGCCGGCGTCGACCGCATCTTCATGCCCATCATCACGACGGTGCCCACCGAAAACACCGCCTCTACCAGCGAGTGGATGTGCGCCGTCGTAAAGGGATACCCCTACGTGATGCGCAATTCCGATAACCCGGAGGAGCGTTTCGGCGTTCCGTTCGATACGCCGCTGTTCCACTGGTACGACGAGGGCGACCGAAACCGCCAGCTCAAGGCGTGGTGCAAGGAGACCTTCGATATCGATGCCGACCTGGTTGCCAAGGCGACCGAGCAGGCGGACCGCGCGCAGGAGACGTTTGAGAACCAGCTGCAGCTGCGCGGCAGGCAGGTGCTCGAGAACGTGCGCGAGGACGGCGGCTACGCGGTGGTGATCGCTTCGCGCCCGTACCACAACGACCCGCTGGTCAACCACGGGCTGCCCAAGCTCTTCTCTGAGCGCGGCATCCCCGTGCTGACGCCCGATGCGGTGCCGGGGGTCTGCAACGTCGATCTTTCCAACAGCCGCATCGACATCGTGAACAACTACCATGCGCGCATGCTGTCGTGCGCGGTCATCGTCGCATCGACGCCCGAGCTCGAGCTCGTGCAGATGGGCAGCTTCGGCTGCGGCCACGATGCGTATCTCACCGACGAGATCGCGCGCATGATGGGCGAGATGGGCTCCAAGGTTCCGATGATGATCAAGCTCGATGAGAGCGACGTCGCCGGTCCCATGGGCATTCGCGTGCGTTCTTTTATCGAGTCGGTCAACCGTCGTCGCGCGGAGGAGCGTGCCGAGGGCGCCCGGGTGCACGCGGTCCATCCGCTCGACGACCCGTATAAGGTCAAGTACACCAAGCGCGACCGGCACGACAAGATCGCGCTGGTCCCCAACACCTCCCATGCGTTCTGCAGGCTCATGACCGCGGCGATGCGCAATCAGGGCGTGCGCGCCGAGGCCCTTGATATCGGGCGCGAGGATGCCATCCGCCTGGGCAAACGCTATGTGCACAACGACATCTGCTTCCCCGCGCAAATCGTGATCGGCGAGGCGCTCGCGGCACTCAAGAGCGGTAAGTACGACCCGCACGACGTCGCCGTGGTGACTGGCAAGTATATCGGCGACTGCCGCCTGACGCACTACATGCCCCTGCTGCGCCGCGCGCTCGACGACGCGGGATACGACTATGTCCCGGTGCTCACCAACGACGACGTCGATGCCCACAATGCGCATCCGGGCTTCAAGCTCGGCCTTGGCCCGAGCATCCAGATCGCCTACGGTCTTCCCATGATCGATGCCCTCGAGGCCATGCTTAGGCGCATCCGTCCCTATGAGCTCGAGAAGGGCGCGGCGGACGCTGCGTTCGACCGCGCGCTCGATGAGGTTATCGAGGGCATGGAGCGCTCGGGGCTGAGAGGCCAGGCGACGGGCTTCAAACGCGCGCTTGCGATCATGGACGCCGTTCCGTACGACCGCTCGAACCCGCATCCGACCGTTCTCATCGTGGGCGAGTACCTGCTCAATTTCCATCTCGGCGCCAACCACGAGATCGAGCGCTACCTCGAGGACAACGGGCTCGAGGTCATCGAGGCGCGCATGACCGACGTGATCCGCAAGACCTATTTCTACAAGCATGCGCAGTCGCGCGAGTTCCACGTCGACCTGTCGCTGCCCGAAAAGGCCTGGTACGCCACGGCGGACAACCTGTTCGAGCTCGCGCACGACCGTTGCGACCGCCTGGGCGCGGCGAGCCCGCTCTACGAGCCGCCGACGCGCATGCCCGAGCTCGTGCGCGCGAGCGATAAGATCCTGCACCATACGTTCGATGCGGGCGAGGGCGTGCTGATTCCGGCGGAGATCCTCGAGCACGCCAAGCGCGGCTGCCGCAACTTCGTGATCCTGCAGCCGTTCGGGTGTCTGCCCAACCATGTCGTGGGGCGCGGGCTCATCCATGCGCTCAAGGAGCAGTATCCCACGGCGCAGTTCCTGCCGCTCGACTACGATCCCGACGTGAGCTTCGCCAACGTGGAGAACCGTCTTCAGATGCTCATCATGAACGCCAAGGCGCAGGGGTGCGGTGAGGCGCATGGCGAGACCGCGTAAGGACGCCGATGCGCCCGATGCACGCACCCGTATCATCGAGGCGTTTTGGGAGCTCATCGAGAACAACAGCATCTTCGAGCTGTCGGTTGGCGAGGTGACCCGCGCCGCCCAGTGCAATCGCGGAACGTTTTACTACTATTTTCACGATTTCGATGAACTCGTCGCCATCGCCATAGCCCAGCTGCTGCAGGATAACGAGCTCATCACCGATGCCCTCTGGCATTTTTCGAGCGAGGGCGACCTTTCGGCGTTCGACCGGCGCGACGTCCGCTGCCTGCTGCGGCGCATCGTCATCACCATGAGGGCGGGTGCCGCCGAGCAGGTCGAGCAGGGCATCCATACGATCATCATCGACCGCGTGAGAGAGATCGTCCACCCCGACGGAGAAGAGCTCAAGGCAGATTCGAGCTTTGCGGTGGGCTTTCTGGTCTCGGGCATCATGGGCTTTGTGATGGCGGTCGGCTTTGCCCGGGAGGGCGGCGAGGAGATAGACCTCGAGCAGCTGGGGGACAGCGCGTGCGCGTACCTGAGGGCGGTCGCCATGCAGACGGTTGAAACGGTCGCGCAAGTCGAGGGCGTCGATACATCCGAGCTGCTCGAACGCGTCTCCAAGGAGGCCGATGCCTATCGCGCATCGCGTGCGACGAGTCCCGACGTGGTGAAAGACGTCTAGGGTTTCTCTTGCGGGGCGCCCGTCGCGCATCGCGCGGTGAGTCCCGCGATGCGGTCATAACCTGCATTCATGTGAGCCGGGTTTATAGATATTCCTCCAGCTGTTAACATATACTCCATATGGGTAAAGAGACCAAAGCGCTGCCGCGGGGCGGCGCTTTGCGTTTGAAAAAACTAGCTCGTCTAAGAGGAACTAGCATGTTAGACCGTTTTACCGATCGTGCGCGCAAGGTCATGTCCATGGCCAAGCAAGAGGCGCTCGATCTTCATTCAAATAAGGTGGGTACCGAGCATCTGCTGCTCGCGCTTGCCAAGGAGGACGAGGGCATTGCCGCTGAGGCGCTGCGCTCGCTCGATATTTCCTACGACGACATCATGGACACGCTCAAAGAAGTCCAGACTACCGTTCCCGAGCCCAGCGAGGAGACCGAGGCGGCCAAGCTCGCCTTTACGCCGCTCGTCATTAGCGTGATGGAGCGCTCCTTCCGCGTGGCACGTGAGAATAACCAGACCTATGTGTCGACCGAGCACCTGCTCATCGGTATCGTCGAAGAGGGCAACGGCATGGCCATGGATATCCTCATGCGCTTGGGCGTGTCGTCCGCTTCCATTAAAAAAGCCATCGAGAAGCTTACCGCCAAGGATCAGGACAAGAAGCGTCCGCTCGCCGGCGCCGGTGCCGGGCGTCCCGGTGCGGGCCTGCCGTTCTTTAGCGGTTCGGACGCCTCGCAGCAAAAGGGGAGCGGTACCGATACGCTCAAGCAGTTCGCCACCAACCTTACGCAGAAAGCACGCGACGGCGAGCTCGACCCCGTGATCGGTCGCGAAAAGGAAGTCCAGCGCATGATGGAGATCCTTTCGCGCCGCACCAAGAACAACCCGCTTATCTTGGGTGACCCCGGTGTGGGCAAGACGGCCATCGTCGAGGGCCTGGCGCAGCAGATCGCTGCCGGCAACGTGCCCGAGAACCTTATGAACCAGAACATCTGGACGCTCGACCTGCCGGGTCTTGTCGCGGGCGCCAAGTATCGCGGTGAGTTTGAGGAGCGCCTCAAGAACGTGATCCAGGAGGCGACCGAAGCCGACGACGTTATCTTGTTTATCGACGAGATGCACACCATCATCGGTGCCGGTTCTGCCGAGGGCTCCATCGATGCAAGCTCCATGCTCAAGCCCGTGCTCGCACGCGGCGCCTTCCAGATCATCGGTGCCACCACGGCCGAGGAGTTCCGCAAGTACCTCACCAAGGACCCGGCCTTCGAGCGTCGCTTCCAGACCATCGATGTCGAGGAGCCGAGCGTCGAGGACACGGTCAAGATCCTGACCGCGCTCAAGCCGCGCTACGAGGAGCACCACCACGTGCGCTACACGCAGGGTGCTATCGAGGCCGCCGCGAACCTTTCCAACCGCTACATCCAGGATCGCTTCCTGCCCGATAAGGCCATCGACCTCATTGACGAGGCCGGTGCCCGCGCTCGCATCGCCGCGAATCGCGCACCCGAGCCGGTGCGCGAGGCCGAGCATCGCATCGAGGAGCTCAAGGCCGCCGCGCAGGAGGCCACCGAGAGCGACGACATGAACAAGGCTGCCGAGATCACCGAGCAGCAGAAGGCTGCCGAGATTGAACTCGCCGAGGCCAAGGCTGCCTGGACGGCCGAGCTCGACGCCAGCCCGCTCACCATCGATGTCTCCCAGATCGCCGATATCGTGTCCGTGACCTCGGGCGTGCCGGTGTCCTCGCTTACCGAGAGCGAGAGCCGTCGCCTGCTGCAGGCCGAAAGCGTGCTCAAGACGCGCATCATCGGTCAGGACGAGGCTGTCGAGGCCGTTGCCAAGGCCGTGCGCCGCAGCCGCTCGCCGCTCAAGGATCCGCGTCGCCCCGGCGGCAGCTTTATCTTCCTGGGTCCCACCGGCACGGGCAAGACCGAGCTCGCCAAGACGCTCGCCGAATACCTCTTTGGCAGCAAGGACGCGCTCATCAGCTTCGACATGTCCGAGTTCGGTAGCGAGTTCGAGGTCTCCAAGCTCATCGGTAGCCCTCCGGGTTACGTCGGTCACGACGAGGGCGGCCAGCTCACCAAGGCCGTTCGTCGCCACCCGTACTCGGTCGTGCTGTTCGACGAGATCGAGAAGGCGCACCCCGATATCTTCAACATTCTGCTGCAGGTGCTGGAGGAGGGCCGCCTGACCGATAGCCAGGGCAAGACGGTCGATTTCCGCAACACCGTGATCATCATGACATCCAACGTGGGCGCCCGCGAGATTGCGCAGGATGCAAGCGTGGGCTTTGGTACCACGGGCGAGCAGGGTCTTACCTCGAGTGAGATCCGTGGCCGCGCGATGGGCGAGCTCAAGCGCCTGTTCCGCCCCGAGCTGCTCAACCGTATCGACGACATCGTGGTGTTCCAGAAGCTCTCGGGCGAGAATCTGACCAAGATCGCGCACCTGCTGGTGGACGACCTACGTCAGCGTCTGATCGCCAACGGTATGAACATCAAGCTCACCGATGCGGCCTATGACAAGATCGTGGCCGAGGGTACCGACCTCACCAATGGCGCGCGTCCGCTGCGCCGTGCCATCCAAAAGCTCATCGAGGACCCGTTGTCCGAGGAGCTGCTGGCCGGCGAGTGGGGCGAGGGCGATACCGTCCTGTGCGACGTGGCCGATGGCAAGTTTGTCTTTAGCCACGGCACGGGCGAGATCCCGGCACCGCGTCCGGCAGGTACGCTCGGTGGCGATACCGCCCCGGCGGCACCGCACACTGGCAGCGCCGCGCCCGTAAGCGGCGGCGTGACCTCGGGCCCCGGCGGCATGATGCAAGCCGGCTCTGGCGCGCTGTAGGGCGTAACAAAACCTTGTGTCCACGAGGGTGTTCCAAAGGAGCGCCCTTTTTCTGTTGAAAAGGCCCCTTCGTTCAAAGTAGATCTCATTAAACATATCAATGGCGTATGCATAAACGTTGATCAAGCGTTGAGGTTGGCTGAAGGGTCCAACGTCTCTTCGGCACGACCCGTCTAACCTGCTTTATTCTAATAAAGTAGCGTTTCCCCGCCGTTAGCCGATGATGCAAGGGCGCTCGGCGTTTTCGACTGGTTTATGCACGCAAAGTCTGGGAATATACAAGTCGCATGTCTTACTGTCTAACCAGTTGCGCCAAGGAGGCACCATGGATTACAAGATCACCGGCTACGAGCCCGCCCAGCTGTTCCATTTCTTTGAGGAGGTCAGCGCGATTCCTCGTGGGTCTGGCAACGAGAAGGGCATCAGCGATTTCCTGGTTGCGTTTGCCAAGGAGCGCGGCCTCGATGTGTACCAGGACGAGGTCTACAACGTCATCATTCGCAAGCCCGCTTCTGCCGGCGCCGAGAATGCCCCGACCGTGATGCTGCAGGGCCACATCGATATGGTGTGCGACAAGTTGGGCTCTGTTGAGCACGACTTTACGACCGACGGTATCGACCTGGTCGTCAAGGACGGCGTCCTCACCGCTAACGGCACCACCCTGGGCGCCGACAACGGTATCGCCGTCGCTCTGATGCTCACTGTTCTCGATGACGATTCGATCGTTCACCCCGCCCTCGAGTGCGTATTCACCACCGACGAGGAGACTGGCCTGGTCGGCGCCGAGACGCTCGACAAGTCCCAGATTAGCGCCCGCACCATGATTAACCTTGACTCCGAGGAAGAGGGCGTTGCCACCGTCAGCTGCGCCGGCGGCGTCGTCGTTACCTACACCTGCCCCATCGTGCGCGAGCACAAGACCGGTAGCACCCTCACGCTCGACATCTCCGGCCTACTGGGTGGTCATTCCGGCAACGATATCAACCTGGAGCGCGGCAACGGCAACCTCATCATGGCCCGTATCATCGACCGCCTGATGGTCGCCGGCGAGCCCGCCATCGTCAGCTTTAACGGCGGCACCAAGGACAACGCCATCAACCGTGAGTGCAAGGCTGTTCTGGTCTACGCCGACCACGCTGCCGCCGAGGCCGCGGCCCAGATCGCAAAGGGCATCATCGCCGACGTCACTGCCGAGCTCGAGGTCTTCGACCCCGGCTTTACCTGCACCGTCGAGATTGCCGACGATGCCGAGGTCGAGGCCATGGACCAGAAGTCCGCGCTTGCCCTCATCCGCGCCCTGCGTCTTGCCCCTAACGGCGTGATTCGCCGCAACGTCGCCACCGACGGCTCCGTCGAGGTTTCCTCCAACATCGGCGTGGTCGCCACTTCCGACGACCAGGTCAAGATCATGCTGTCCCCGCGCTCCTCGATCACCTCGCTGCAGAACGAGTTCAAGGACCGCCTGCAGACGTTGGCCGATGTCCTGGGCTTCGACGCCAAGTTCGAGTTCGAGTATCCCGGCTGGAGCTATGCCGAGCATTCGCCGGTCCGCGACGTCTTTGTCGAGAGCTATCGCGAGCTCTTTGGCTCCGAGCTGCGCATCGAGTCCATTCACGCCGGCCTTGAGTGCGGCCTGTTTGCCGAGGCCCTGCACGGCCTGGACGCCATCGCCGTGGGACCGACGCTCTCCGATGTCCACACCCCGGACGAGAGCATGGAGCTCGCTTCTGCCGAGCGCTTCTACGAGCTGCTCATCGACGTCCTCAAGCGCCTTGCCGCGTAAGGGTCGCCTTGACTAAGCCGCTCTAAAACGGCTGGCTATGAAAACGACCGCTTGGCGTAATGCCGGGCGGCCGTTATTCGTTACAGCGCCAAAATCCCCAGATGCTCAAGCAAGATCTTAAGCCCGATGAGGATGAGCACGACGCCACCCACGATGGTGGCAGGCTTTTCGTAGCGCGCGCCAAAGGTGTGGCCGATCGCTACGCCGGCGACGGAGAAGATAAAGGTTGTGATGCCGATGAGCGACACGGCGGGCATGATGTCGACCGAGAGCGCGGCAAATGAGATGCCCACGGCTAGGGCGTCGATTGAGGTGGCGATGGCGAGGATCAGGTACTCGCCCAGGTCAATCTTTTCGGCATCCTTGCCGTCGCCTTCATCCTCGTCCTCGGTAAAGGCCTCCCACAGCATTTTGCCGCCAATGAAGGCGAGCAGGATAAAGGCGATCCAGTGGTCGATGGGGCCGATGATGCCCATAAACTGGCTGCCAAGCGCCCATCCGATCACGGGCATGCCGGCCTGGAAGCCGCCAAAGAACAGGCCGAGTACCACGGCGACCTTAAGGTTGATCTTCTTCATGCCAAGGCCCTTGCAGATGGATACGGCAAAGGCGTCCATCGAAAGGCCAACAGCGAGCAACACGAGCTCTGCGAGTCCCATAGTCTGGCTCCCTCTCTGCGGGCAGGCCCGCGTGTACCTCTTGGGGGAGCAACAAAAAGACTAACCTTGGCACATGGTTGATTGGGTAGTCAAAAGAGCCCGTCCCAAATTAGCTATCTTAGCGGTGTTCGCTCATTCTGTAAGCATCGGATTTCGCGAGCGCCGCGGGGGCAAACCGTGAGAAACTATTTAGCGTTTATGGAGCGTATACGATGGGAGCGATGCCTTGGATAAGAACGAGCTGCAAAAGCGTATGGAACAGGCCATCCGCCTGACGGCACCTGGTCAGCCGATCCGCACCGCCCTCGACATGATCATCGCCGGTCACCTGGGCGCCCTTATCTGCGTCGGCGACACCGAAAACGTGCTCGCTGCCGGTAACGACGGCTTCCCGCTCAACATTTCGTTCACCTCGAACCGCCTGTTCGAGCTCTCCAAGATGGACGGCGCCATCGTTATCGACGGCGACCTCACCCAGATCCTGCGCGCCAACTTCCATCTCAATCCCGATCCCTCGCTTGCCACGAGCGAGACGGGCATGCGTCATCGCACCGCCGCTCGCATGTCGGTGCTCACCGATGCCATTGTGATCTCGGTCTCGGCCCGTCGTGCCGTCGTCAACGTGTACGTTCACGGCAAGAGCTACGAGATCCAGCCCGTCACCACCATCATGAGCTCGGTCAACCAGCTCGTCGCCACGCTCCAGACTACCCGTCAGTCGCTCGATCGCTCCCTGCTGCGCCTGACGGCCCTCGAGCTCGACGACTACGTTACGCTCGCCGACATTACCGGTATTTTCTCGAGCTTCGAGATCATGCAGCAGGCAAAGACCGAGCTTAAGGATTGCATCGTCAAGTTGGGCAACCAGGGCAAGCTCGTGCAGATGCAGCTCGAGCAGCTCGCGGGCTCCAGCATGGATACCGAATACGACCTGATGATCCGCGACTACGCAAGTGATTCTTCCGAGGCTAATGCCGAGAAGATTCGCGCCAACCTGAGCCGTATGACACCTAAGGACCTGTCCGACCCACAGCATGTGGCGGCGGTTCTGGGTTACGACGACCTGGACGAGGACTCCGTCATGACGCCGCTGGGCCTGCGCACGCTTTCGCGCGTGTCCGTCGTGCGCGACGGCGTGGCCGAGAAGATCGTCGACGAGTACGGCTCGCTGCAGGAGCTCATGGACGACATCAGCGAGGATCCGGAGCGCCTGGGCGACTTTGGCGTCAACAACCCTGCCATTCTTGCGGACTCGCTGTACCGCATGAAGGGCACCAAACAGGGGAACGCATAATGGCGCCCGTATGCGCCGTGGTCGTTGCCGGCGGCAGCGGCCAGCGCTTTGGAAATCCCGGCGGCAAGCAGCTCGTTAACGTGGCGGGCCGTCCGCTCATGAGCTGGTCTATCCGTGCGTTCGATCGTAGCGACAAGGTCGGTCACATCGTGGTGGTGTGTCCTGCCGAGCGTCGTGCCGAGATGCGCCGCCTGGCCATCAGCCCGTATTCGTATAGCACGCCCATCAGCTTTGCCGATGCCGGCGATACCCGCCAGGACTCCACCCGTGCCGGCGTGCATGCGGTACCGGCGGGTTTCGAATATGTCGCCATCCACGACGGCGCCCGTCCGCTCATCACGACCGAGGCCATCGATCATGCGATCGACGTGCTTGTGGGCGACCGCTCGCTCGACGGTGTCGTGTGCGGTCAACCCGCGATCGACACGCTCAAGATTGTCGACGGCGACAACATCGTCGAGACGCCGCCGCGCGAGCTCTACTGGGCCGCGCAGACGCCGCAGATCTTTAGTGTCGACGCCATGAAGCGCGCCCATGCCGCGGCGATTGCCGAGGGCTTTATCGGCACGGACGATTCGTCACTGGTCGAGCGCATGGGTGGGCGCGTCCGCTGCGTCCAGAGCCCGCGCGATAACCTTAAGGTGACGGTGCCCGAGGACCTGCGCCCCGTAACCGCGATTCTGCTTGGCCGTATGGCCGAGGGAGAGGACCTTCCCCATGTTCAGTAACCTGCGCATTGGCCACGGCTACGACGTCCACCGTTTGGTGGAGGGGCGTCGATGTATCATCGGCGGGGTCGACATTCCCTACGAGCGCGGCCTGCTGGGTCACTCGGATGCCGATGTGCTCGCGCACGCCTTGGCTGACGCCATTCTGGGCGCCTGCCGCGGGGGAGACATCGGCAAGCTATTCCCCGACACCGATCCCGCCTACGAGGGTGCCGATTCGATGGTGCTGCTCGCTCGCGTGATGGACTATGCGCGCGAGCTGGGCTTTGAGTTTGTCGATGCCGATTGCACCATTGCCTGTCAGCAACCCAAGATCACCCCGCACCGCGATGCCATGCGCGCCAACCTTGCCCATGCCCTGGGCGTTGACGTCGAAAACGTGGGCGTCGCCGCCACTACGACCGAAAAGCTCGGTTGGGAAGGCCAGGGCGAGGGAATCGGTGCCTGGGCTGTCTGCCTGCTACAGAAAACCGTTAAGGAGTAACGAATGCGTATCTACAACAGCGCTACCCATAAAAAGGAAGAGTTCCAGCCCATCGAGTCCGGCAAGGTCCGCATGTACGTGTGCGGCCCCACGGTCTACGACAACATCCACATCGGCAATGCCCGCACGTTCATCAGCTTTGACGTGATTCGTCGCTGGCTCATCGCGAGCGGCTACGAGGTCACGTTCGCCCAGAACCTCACCGATGTCGATGACAAGATCATCAAGCGCGCCAACGAGCAGGGCCGTACGGCTGCCGAGGTCGCGACGGAGTTTTCCGACAAGTTCATCGGCGTCATGCGCGCCGCCAACGTGCTCGATCCCGATGTGCGCCCCCGCGCCACCAAGGAGATCGGCCCCATGATCGCCATGATCAAGACGCTTATCGAGCAGGGCCACGCTTACGCAGCCGATAACGGCGATGTGTACTTTGCCGTGCGCAGCGATCCCAACTATGGTCAGGTCTCGGGCCGCAACATCGACGACCTTATGGTTGGCGCGCGCATCGAGGAGAACGAGGACAAGAACGACCCGCTCGACTTTGCCCTGTGGAAGGCCGCCAAGCCCGGCGAGCCCAGCTGGCCGAGCCCCTGGGGCGAGGGCCGTCCCGGCTGGCACACCGAGTGCGCCGCCATGGTGCACCGCTACCTGGGCACCCCGATCGACATCCACGGCGGCGGCTCCGATCTTGCCTTCCCGCATCACGAGAACGAGTGCGCCCAGGCCACCTGCGCCTGGCACCAGGGCTTCTCCAACACCTGGATGCACACGGGCATGCTGCTGGTAGACGGCGAGAAGATGTCCAAGTCGCTCGGCAACTTCTTTACGCTGGCCGAGGTGCTCGAGCAGCACTCCGCTGCCGCCCTGCGCCTGCTGATGCTGCAGACGAGCTATCGCTCGCCGCTCGACTTTTCTTGGGAGCGTCTGGAAGGTGCCGAGAACTCGCTCACGCGTATCGCCGGTACGGTCGAGAATCTGCGCTGGGCCGCGAACCATGCGACGGCCGATGCCGATGAGGCGGCATCCGAAGCGTTTGCCGCCAAGGCCGCCGAGACCCGTGCCACCTTTAAGGAGTGCATGGACGACGACTTTAACACTGCTGGTGCCATGGGTGCCGTCTTTGGCTTTGTGACCGAGTGCAACCAGTATCTGGAGCAGGCGGGCGATGCTGCCGACAAGGCCGCAGTTCTGGCTGCCGCCGATACGCTGGTTGAGCTGCTCGACACATTTGGCGTCGAGCTTCCCGAGCCCAAGGTCGAGCTGCCGCTGGGCCTGCTGGGCGTTGCCGCCGGTTTGGTTGCCTACACGGGTGACGACGTGGACGAGGCCGCTGCCAAGATTCTTGAGGCTCGCGCCGAGGCCCGTGCCGCCAAGAACTGGGATCTGGCCGACGCCATCCGCGATCAGCTCAAGGACCTGGGCCTCACCATTGAGGATACTGCCGCGGGCACTCGTATTAAGACTCTCTAGTATTTGTCGACCGTTCGAGGTGCGGCAGATTGCCTTGAAAGAGGAGGGCATAGACCTGGTGGTCATGCCCGACGATTGAAAGGCAAGGTGCCGTGGCTCGGACGGTCGATTCTTGTTCGTTATCTATTTAAGGAGGCCGT
>USHZ01000025.1 GCA_900554595.1 uncultured Collinsella sp.
CTGAGGATCTGTTCGCGACAAAGACTCAATGGGCAGTTCCCTCTATGCCCTTCTGCAAGTTGCGGTGAAATAGGGACTGATTTTGCAGTTGAAACGTTTAAACGGTCCCTATTTCAACGCACCTTACAGAAAGGAATGAATAAAGGCGGGGGCTCCGGGTGGAGTCCTCGCCTTTATTACAGGGGGCGATGTTATTCGCGAGCTGGGGGATTAGACCAGGCGGGCGTTGATCGTCTTGGCGATCTCGGCGGCGTCGGTGGAACCCTTAACAGTGGCACGGAAGTCCTCGTCCATGAGCGCCTCGGCGACCTTGGACAGGATCTTGAGGTGCGTGGTGCCAGCCTGAGCGCCCGGGATGAGCAGTGCGATGGCAACGTTGACGGGAGCGCCGTCCATGGTGTCCCAACCGGTCACTCCGGACTCGTCCTTGACGACGATGACGGCAGCCTCGGAAATGGCGTCGGACTTGGCATGCGGGATGGCGAAGCCCTCCATCATGCCCGTGGTGCCCTCGGCCTCGCGGGCCAGGAAGGCGTTCATCACAGCGTCGGCGTCGTTGGCGACACCGGCCTTGACGGCCTGGTTGGAGACGAAGCTCAGGGCCTCGTCACGAGAAGCGAAGTCCTCGGCGACAAAGACGTTCTCGACCTTCACGAAGTCGGCAGCCTCGGCCTTGGGGGCCTCGACGGCAGCAGCCTTGGGGGCCTCGACCGGCTGAGCAGCAGCGGCGGGAGCGGCCTTCTGGTTCTTCTCGAAGTCATACTTCTTGAAGGCCACGAACAGGATGCCACCGACCACAGCGCCGATGAGGATCGCGAGGACCCACAGCGGACCGTTCTCGACAACAGGCAGGACCAGGAAGCCACCGTGGGGCGCCGGATCGTGAACGTTGAACATAATGGTCAGGATCGAGGCGATGGAGGAACCGAGCATCATGATGGGCATGACGGGCCAGATGTTCTTGGTCATGAACGGAATGGCGCCCTCGGTGATGTGGGTGCAACCAAGGATGAGGTTGACGATACCGGCGTCGTGATCCTCCTGGCTGAAGTACTTCTTGCCGACAACGACGGCGAAGGTGGTGATCAGCGGCGGAACGATGCAAGCGGCGGAGACGGCAGCCATGAAGTTGGTGCCGAAGTTGTAGGTGTCGGTGCCGACACCGGCGGCCAGGGCCTCGGTGAGCATAGCGGTACCGGTGACGTAAGCAGCCTTGTTGACCGGGCCGCCCATGTCAACGGCGCACATGCAGCCGATGGCAAGGCCCAGGACAATGGCGCCAGAGGCAGACAGACCCTTGAGGAAGTCCATCATGGCGGTGTTGATGGCAGCCATGGGGCCGGAGATGCCGAGCATGACCAGGCCGACGATGGCGGTCGAGAACAGCGGGTACAGGAAGATAGCCTTGAGGCCGTCCAGATTCTTGGGCAGCTTGGAGAAGACCTTCTCGAGCAGCAGGATGACATAGCCAGCGAGGAAGCCGCCGACGATGCCGCCCAGGAAGCCGAAGCCCACGCCGGCGCCGCCGGCGTCGATCATGCCGGTCTCGGCGTTAACGGGCAGGCCCTGGATGGCGATCATACCGGCAACGAAGCCGGGGACGAGCGCCGGGCGCTTGCCGATGGACTCGGCGATGTAGGCGGAAAGCACGGGAACCATGAGGTTCATAGCAATGCCGCCGATGATCTTGAGCATAGCGGCAAAGCTGTTGTAATCGGCAGCCGTCGAATCGAAGGACGTGATGCCCCACAGGAACGAAACGGCGGTCAGGACACCACCGGCGACGACGAAGACCAGCATGTGGCTGACGCCGTTCATAAGGTGCTTATAGATGATGTGGCCGACGGACTCCTTCTCCTCGACCTCGTCCTCGACATCGGCAGCAACCGAGCCGTCGCCCTTGGCGGCGAGAGCGCGGTCGATCAGCTTACCGGCAGCCTCGACGGACAGGGCCTTGGAAACGCCGACGGAAACCATGGGCTTACCGGCGAAACGCTCCGCCTGGACATCCTTATCGGCTGCGACGACGACGGCCTTGGCACCGGCGATCTCACCCTTCGTGAGCTCGTTCTCGACACCGACCTGGCCATGAGTCTCGACCTTAATGGTCAGACCTCGCTCGGCAGCAGCCTTCTCCAGCGCCTCCTTCGCCATGAAGGTGTGCGCAATGCCGGTCGGGCAACCGGTCGCGGCGATGATGTCAAACTTAGCCATGTGTCCCTCCTTCTTGAGTACTGCGCCCGCAGGCGCTCCCCTACACGCGCGTCCTTGCGCGCTTTTCCACAACTGAAAGATACCAACCCAGCGCTTTCGCGGAAAGGAAAATGTCCCAATTCTCCGGTGAAAGGTTCTTTCATAACCGTAAACGGTAGGTGAAAGTTTACCATCAACACTTGAAACGGCAAGGTGTATCTTGTAATTGAAAATGCCCGTATACTATGGCATTGAAAAACAAGTCCGATTTTCATGCCAACCAGGAGCCATCCATGACCGATAGCAGCAAGAGCGCGCTCTCCCTTATTAGCACTCATCAGGGATATAGTGGATCCGAGCAGCGCATTGTCGACTATATATTGGAGCACCAGTCCGAGGCGCCGCGCCTGACGGCCGCCCAGCTCTCACGAGCCGCCGCCACGTCCGAGGCGACGGTTTCGCGCTTTTGCCGCAAGCTGGGTTTTGGCAGCTTCCGCAGCTTTCAGTTTTCGCTGGCACGCGACTTGGAGAGTCAGCGCAACGAGGGCCTGACCGACGAGGTCTCGCTCGACAACATGGAGCAGAGCCTTAAGAATATCTTGGCTGCCAAGGTCAGCGAGCTTAACGCGACCATCGACGGGATTGACCACGATACGCTGACGGCTGTTGTGCATGCCCTTAAGCATGCAGGGGTTATTGAGTTTGCGGCTGTGGGCAATACGAACGCGGTCGCGCTCGACGCGACGTTTAAGTTTTCGCAGCTGGGCCTGCGTTGCATGGCGAGCACCATCAGCGAGACATCAATCGGCTTTGCGCTCACGTTACGCCCCGGCGACGTTATCGTGCTGATCTCGAACTCCGGCAAGTCGCGCCGACTGAACCGCATGGCAAAAGCAGCTCGCGACTGCGGTGCTACCGTAGTCGTCATCAGCAGCGACAGCAAGTCTCCGCTTGCGCGCCTAGCCGACTACACCTTTAATACCGTGAACCACGAGGCGCTGCTCACCACGGGCGACTTTGCGTTCTCCAAGATCAGCGCAACGATGATCATAGAGGTCATCTACAACTTCCTGCTGCCCGAAATCGAGGACGCCCGAGAGCACATTAGCTACTATGAGGAACTCATCCAGCCGGATAAGGTCGTGGAATAGACATTTTGGCGAGCCGACAAACGCCACTCACCACGAAACCGGCCCATCTACTACGTTTTATCCGTATGGCCCAACCACATACCGAAAATAGAGAAAACCGCAGGCGTTCTACCTGCGGTTTTCTTTTTGCAATTCTTAATGTGGTCGCCGATGCCCTACCAAACGTAGTAGATGGACCCGTTTCGTGGCGAACAGGCAAGACAAACGAGCGACAGGACAACAATCACCGATTTTTTATCCTGCCAACGCCGCTGGTTCGTTCTAGCCTCGAGCTTCTTCGAGCATCTGCTTTGCGTGGGCCAAGCTTGCCTCAGACTGATCGCCGCTCAGCATGCGAGCGATCTCTGCGGTACGGGCGTCCCCAGTCACCTCATCCAGATGCGTCTGAGGAACGTCGCCGGGTTCCTTGCTCACCACGTAGTGTTTGTCGGCCATGACGGCGACCTGCGCCAGGTGGGTTACAACGATAACCTGATGCGTGGCGGCAAGATCGGCCAGCACACCAGCAAGAGCACGAGCCGTAGAGCCGCCGACACCGGCATCGACCTCGTCGAACACAAGCGTATCCACGCCGTCTGCATTACCGAGGACAACCTTACTCGCCAGCATGACGCGGCTGAGCTCGCCGCCCGAGGCGATGCGGCGCAGAGGGCGCGGTGTGAGGCCGGCTCCGCTGCGATATAAAAGCTCGTAGCTCGAAGGGCCCGCCGACGTCCACTCGGCGCGGGGAAGATCACGCGACTCCCAGACGAGTTCGGCGCTGCCCATTTCCAGGCGCGCCATCTGACGACCCACCTCGTGACAAAAACGCGGGGCTGCCATATTGCGTGCGCGCTTAAGCGCCTTGGCGGCGGCGAACAGTCCGCGCTCCGCCGCGCCAAGCGCTTCGCGCGCCTTCTTGATCTGCTCATCGCCATCGTCTACCAGCGACAACAGCTCTTGCGAGCGATCGCGCATGGCAAACACGTCGTCCATGGTGGGACCCCACTGACGCAGCAGGCCCTTGAGGTCGGAATACCGCTCGCGCATGCGAGCGAGCTCGCGAGGGTCAAACGCAACGCCATCGCGATAAGCACGCAACTCGTTGGCGCAATCCTCAAGCGAAATGCAGGCATCCGAAAGGGCATCGGCGATGTCACCTAGCTTGCGGTCAACGGTCGCCATGCGCGACAGCTCTGCCACGGCGCCATTCACGGCATCGAGCGCTCCCCCTTCGGCAGCAAGCGACGCATGGGCCTCGTTTGCCGTCGCAACCAAGACCTCGGCGTGTTCCGACCGCGGCAGCAGCTCCTCGAGTTCCTCGTACTCACCTGGCTTGGGGTCGACCTCGGCGATACGCTCGAGGGCAAAACGCGCTTCCTCGACGCGACTCCCCTGCGCGCGTGAGGCTTCCTCCACACGGCGAAGCTCCTTGGCGGCGGCACGCGAAGCCTTAAAGCAGGTGCGATACTTCTCGAGCGCCTCAAGTGCCGCGCGCCCAGCCCAAGCATCGACCATGGCAACATGATGTGCCGGATCGAGCAAACGCTGGTGCTCGTGCTGGCCGCACAGGTCCATCATCACGCCGACGCGCTCCGAAAGCTCGCGCACGCTGGCGATGCGGCCGTCTATTTTTACGCGGCTGCGACCCTCGGCAGAAAGGCCGCGCAGTACGGTGAAACCCTCCGTGTCATGTGGACCGTCGAACAGGCGCGCCTCGACGCTGGCAAGCGCCTCGCCCTCGCGCACGGTCGAAGAATCTGCACGCTCGCCCAAAATGAGCTTGAGAGCCGAGAGCAGCGCAGTCTTGCCGGCGCCAGTCTCGCCAGTCAAAACCGTTAGACCCGCGCTCGGAACCAACGTCGCCTCGCGAATGAGTGCAATGTTGGAAACCTGCAGCTCATCGATCATGGCGAACTCCATAGAACACGCGGCTCACCGAGTTATAGAAGCTCTCGGGACCATAGTCGAGCAACAGCACATCGCCGGGACCGCGACGCACAGCCACGCTCTCGACCGTGCCGTCGCAGGTAATAAACTGTCCGTCGATAGCGATGGCAGGCACACTCGGGCGGTCGTCGGACATGAAGATCTCGACGACATCGCTTGGCGAGGTCAAGAAGGCGCGAGCCTGAATAGTATGCGGAGCGATGGGCACGCAAACCATACCCGTGTAATCGGGGCTCACGATAGGACCGCCGGCGCTCAGCGCATAGCCGGTGGAGCCGGTCGCCGTCGACACGACGACACCATCACCGCGCAGGCGATCGATATGATGGCCGGAAACCGTGATGTCAAACTCGACCATATCGGACAGGGGCCCGCGCGTGAGCGCCATATCGTTGAGAGCAAACGTGCGCACGACGTCCTTCGTGCCGTCATCGCGCACCGAGACGATATCCGCGGCGATGGTGGCGCGGCGGCTCACATGGAGCTCACCGGAAAGGGCATCGCTCACAACCTGCAAAATATCGCGTTCCTCGGGACTGGCCGCCGTCAAAAAGCCAAGGTGACCATAGGAAAGCCCCAAAATGGGAATCTCACGGTAATTGAGAATACGGGCAGCGCGAAGCAACGTGCCGTCGCCGCCGAGCGTAATGACCAGGTCGGCATCGTCAACATCGGGCGTGCTCTGAATCTTGGAGCGCTGGTCGGCAGCCCATGCGACCTCATAGCCTTGGCGCGAAAGCCAAAGCTCGAGCATCAGGCCACTCTCGACCGCCTCTTGCTTGTAGTAATTGGGAACCAGAAAGACCTTCATAGCGTTGCCGCTTTCTCGCTCAAAGCCGATACCCGGGATTGCAACTCGTCATCGGAGCGCTCGCCGGGAGCAAACCTCGTGCCGTGCAGGAAAAACTCGACGTTGCCCTTGGCACCATGAATGGGCGACACGCACACATCGACCGGGAACAGCCCCTTGGCAGCAAAGAGTTCAACTGCCGCAACGAGTGTATCGCGGCGCACGGCGGGATCGGTCACGATACCGCCCTCGCCCACCAGCGCAGCCGGCGCCTCAAACTGGGGCTTTACGAGCGTGCAAAACGAACCCGAAGCCTTCAGGCACGCCAGCACGGCGTCGATGATATTCGCGATGCTGGTAAACGACACGTCGCACACAGCCAGGTCGATAGCGCTCTCATAGCCAAGATCGGGCAACTGCGTCACATTCGTGCGCTCGTGCAGCGTCACACGATCGTCCTGGCGAAGTGACCAGTCGAACTGGGCACGGCCCACGTCGACCGAAACGACTGTGGCGGCACCACGCTTGAGCAGGCAATCGGTAAAGCCGCCGGTAGAGCAGCCTACGTCCAGGCAAGCAAGGCCCGTCGGATCAATCCCAAACGCATCGAGCGCACCCTCGAGCTTAAGGCCGCCGCGCCCAACGTACGGAATGCGTCCCTTAACATGCAGCGGTAGGCCCGGTGCCACCTTGAGCCCCGGAGAGGTCAAACGCTCGCCACCGCTCGAGACCAAGCCGGCCATAAGAGTGCGAAGGGCATCCGCGCGATCGGCGCAGATGCCCTGTGAAATCAGTTCGTCATCGAGACGCACACGTTTCATGAATGCCATCAACCATTCGTATCCGGGGATGCAGCCTGCCTATCTTGGGACTCGCTTGCCGCATCCTCATCGTATTCCTGCTCGAGCTTGTCGGCCTCACGCGGCGTCAGCTCAAACTTGTCGACCATATCGACCGCACGGGAGCCCAGCTCAATCGCCTCGTCAAACAAATCGAGCGAACGCTCCAGGGACGTATCCTTGGAGCGAACGGTGGCGATAATCTGGTCCAGGCGATCCGAGATCTCATCGAAGTTGCGGACGGAACCCTCTGGCATGGCTACTCCTCGACGGAGTCGGCCTCGACGGCCTCAACAGCGTCCGCATCCTCGGCAAGTACACCGGCGGCAGCCTGAGCGGCAGCGACCTTGGCGGCCGCCTCAGCAGCCTGTGCCTCCTCGCGAGCACGGTCCTCGGCCAGCAGCTCTTGGTACAGATCCTCGCCCGGCAGCTCCTCGCTGCGAGCGATCTTGCCCAGCACGCCGTTGACAAACGATGCGGACTGGTCGGTACCATAAGCCTTGGCGATCTCGACGGCCTCATTGATCACGATAGCGTCCGAGACCTCCTCGTCGGTGAGGAAGCGCATCTCGTAGACGGCGATACGCAGCAGGTTGCGGTCGGCACCGGGCATGCGCATAAGATCCCAGTTCTTGGCGACGGCGCGCAGGGCACAGTCGATGCGATCGATATGCTCGTAGGCACCGCGGCAAAGCTCCAGCGCATAGGGGTCGAGGGGACCCTTCGAGATCAGGAAATCGCCCTCGAGGACGCGCTCGAGCGGACTGTCCGTGGCCTCGGCCTGGAACAGCAGCTGCAGCGCCTGACTGCGGGCAAGCGTGCGCCCGCGATAAACCTTAAGGCTCAAAGGTTACTCCTTGGGGAAAACGAGGCCGTCGATGCAAACGTCAACGCGCTCGACCTCGACGCCCACCTGGGCATCGATGGCGGCGACCACGGCGGCGCGAACGGCCTCGGCGAGTTTCTTGAACGGATAGCCAAAGAACACCACGACACGCACGGTGAGTGCGAGCTTGTCGCCGATGACCTCGGCCTCGACCGCCGGCTCGGAAGCCGGGGCCTTGGACGAGAGCATCATGGAGACAAGGTTGGTGGCAAGGTCCTTGACGCCAACGGAGGCGATGCCCTCGACATCCGACACGGCGCGCGAGACGATGGCGGTCAGAACATCGGGCGAAATGCCGATGCCGTCAATCTTGATTTCCTGGGGCATGAGTCCTCCTAGAAGAGTTGGTTGCTAGACGCGGGAGACGAACTTGCCGTCGCGGGTGTCAACCTTGATGACCTCGCCCTCGTTGAGGTACATGGGGACCTGGATGACAGCGCCGGTGTCGATCGTGGCCGGCTTGGTGGAACCCTGGACGGTGTCGCCCTTAAAGCCCGGGTCGGTCTGGACGATAGTGGTCTCGATGAACATCGGCGGGGTCACGCCCATGAGCTCATCGTCGGCGAAGAGCAGCTGGCAGATGTCGTTCTCGCGCAGCCACTTGGAGTTCTCGCCCACCATGTCCTCGGGAACGGGAACCTGCTCATAGGTCTCGTTGTCCATGAAGATGTAATCGGCGCCATCGTTGTAGAGGTACTGGAACTCACGGGTGGTGAGCATGACGCTCTCGAACTTGGTGCCGGCGTTGCAGGTGTTCTCGACGACACGACCGCTCTTGATGTCGCGGGTCTTGTAGCGCACAAACGCGCCGCCCTTGCCCGGCTTGACATGCTGGAACTCGACGATGGTGTAGACCTTGTCCTTGATGCGGAGACCGAGGCCGTTCTTGAAGTCGGCGGTAGAAATGGTAGGCATAGCGACCTTTCTTGTTATGGGCAGAACGCACAAGCGTCCAAATTACATACGACCGAAATTATACACTTGCAGACGGCGCCTGCAGCGAGCGCATAAAAAGAGAACGCGGGGCGTCCGAATCGATCCGGACGCCCCGCCCCAAACTATCTGCCGAAGTAGACTAACAGTCGATGACGTGCAAGTC
This sequence comes from uncultured Collinsella sp., assembly GCA_900554595.1. Classification (GTDB taxonomy): domain Bacteria; phylum Actinomycetota; class Coriobacteriia; order Coriobacteriales; family Coriobacteriaceae; genus Collinsella. Next base: position 8,888 of record USHZ01000025.1, read on the forward strand.
GTGCGGGGTCTTGGTGAAGGGCTCGTAGCCGTTCTCGGTAACCACGCCGTAGTCCTCCAGGCGCACGCCGCCCACGCCGGGCAGGTAGACGCCGGGCTCCATGGTGACAACCGAGCCGATCTCGATGGTGTTCTTGCTGCGGTTGAAGTTGGGCAGCTCGTGGATGTCGATACCAACGCCGTGGCCCAAGCCATGGTTATAGTAATCGCCATAGCCGGCATCGCCGATGATCTTCTTGGAGAGCTTAAAGATGTCGTTGCCCTCGACGCCCGGATGGATGGCGGCGACGCATTCCTCGTGCGTGCGGCGCACGAGTGCGTACAGGTCGACCTGCTCCTGCGTGGGCTCGCCCATCACGACGGTGCGTGTCATGTCGGAGCGGTAATCACAGTAGCCCGCGCCGTAATCCATGAGGACGAAGTCGCCCTTCTCGATCACGCGATCGCTCGGAACGGCATGCGGGTTGGCGGTATTGGGACCGCTCGCCACGATGGAGCCGAAGGCCAGGCTGTCGGCGCCGTTGGCGAACATAAAGTTCTCGAGCTCGTTGCGAACCTGCTTCTCGGTCATGCCGGGCTTAATAAAGCCGAGCATGTGCTGGAAGGCGGCGTCGGTAATCGACTGCGCATGGCGCATAAGCTCGATCTCCTCGGCGTCCTTGATGGCGCGCATCTTGCGAATGTCGTCATGCATCAGCGGCAGCATGCAGGCGACGGAACGATCCTCGAGGCCACGCTGAATACCCTGGTAGAAGTTAATCTGCATGTCGTCCTCGACAGCGCAGACGCGGCACTTGTTGGCCGCGATCTTGCCGGCGACCCAACCGGGGATGGTGCCCTCGTCCATGTCGTAGACCCAGGGGCTGCCGGCAGGCGTGTTCTCCTCAAAGCTGTTGAGGTAGCGCGAGTCGGTATGGAACAGGCACTGGTCAGCCGTAATAAACGCCGCGTGCGGGAACTCGAAGGTGTAGTCGAAGACGCCCTTCACACCCGTGAGCCAACGAAGGTTGGCCTCGTCGCGCACCACGATGGCATCGTAGCCGCGCTCAGCCATCAGGGCACGGACACGCTCGATACGACCGGCAGGACCGGCAGCAAACTCAGACATGCAGATTCCTTTCTTGTTGTCTCCATAAAGACGGGACGGGTCTCAACCGAACGACAAAATCGCATGCGATCCGCAACCGATTGAAAACCCGCCCCTCAACATGATACGAAAGACGATGGATGTCAATAAATCTTAGAGAAGTTCTTTGCGAGAAGCCAAGTAGGCGTGAGCGTGGCGCTCAAGAACCTCGTCCTCAACGCTCGTTAGACGAATGGCGCCGAGCGCCGCGGGCAGCGGCAACATGCTGCGGTTCGAGCGGACAAACTGCTGCCTGCGGAACTCCTCGATATATGCGGCAGGCTCCAGATCGAAGGCAAGCTCCTCGATACCAAAGTCCTCCAGGCAGTCATCGACCTCAAAGACGTAATCGATATCGAAGTCGCAGGCATCGTGTGCTAGGCGAGCCTCAAAGCGCATGCCCTCGGACAACAGCTGGTAGGCAGGGACCTGCGAAACGGCATCGCCCAAGCAGGCGCGCAGGGCACGCTCCCCCGTCTTGCCAAAATCGAGCGCATGACGGGCGCTCGGGTTCGTGGCCATCAGTACGTCCTTGCGGGCAGTCTGAGACCATTGAACGGCATTGACGAGGGCAACCTCCTCGCCCTCGAGAATCTCGGGGACGGTCTCAGTAAACTGATTCCAGCGGGACTTGCTGCTCGAAAGCATGGTGCCAACAAGTACCGCATAGCCGAGCTTGAGGTCCTCGGGGTCGGCCTCGCGAACAAGGTCGAGGTCACACACGACCAAGCCCGGCTCGGGACGGAACGCGATAGCGGGAAGCGCATTTGCCGACGAGGCGACGAGCGGCTTCATGGTCGTCGCGACCGTGAGCATGGCGTCGAACGTCGTCGGAAGCAAGGCGCACTCGGTGCGACCGCACCACTGATTGGCACACCAGCAAACGACCGAGCAGGTCGCCGTGTCGCCGACAGCGACAACGAGATCGTCGCAGGTAATGCCGTTAGCCGACAGGGCGCCAAAGACGGTATCGGCATCGGTCAGCGTAGCACCGGCAGGAGAAACCTCGAGGACGAGCGGCGACACGGCAAAACCGGCGTCGACCAGCGCATGCTCGACAACCTCGCCAAATCGCTCGGATGTGGCGTCGTTCCAAACCACCATCGCGCGCTTAGGCTTGCCCACAGCCGAGGCAAACATGCGCGGCAGCTCCTCGAACGCGCCCAATCCGACGCGGACATCGACACTGCGGTTTTGGAAATTGATAAGTTGACGGCGAATCATAGCAGTCCACGCTCCAAAAGCATCTCGGCACAAAGGTAGGAAACGTCCTCGAAGGACTTGTTGCGAATATCAAGGGTAATATCGGCGGCCTGGCGATACAGCGGACGGCGATGCTCAAACAGGCGCGCAGCGTGCTCGGGCGAGCGGAAATCGGGCCGGGTATCGGAGCGGCGAATCTGGCGCAACGAGTCCTCAAAGTCCCCTTCGAGGTACACGCATGTACCCATCTCATGCATCAGTTCAATGTTCACCGGCGTCTCGACGATACCACCCCCGCACGATACCAGCAAACTGCGCTCGCTTTGAAGCGAACGGAGTGCCGAGGTCTCGAGCTCGCGAAAACGATCCTCGCCCTCGGTCTCAAATATCTCGGTCACCGACTTGCCGCATCGACGCACAACCAAACGATCGGTATCGATGAATCGACGCTTGAACATAGTGCCCACGTTGCGCGCAAGCGTCGACTTGCCTGCGCCCAAAAAGCCGATAAAGAAGATATGGTCGCAGCCGTGTTTGATGTGCTGAGACATGACGAAACCTATTCCTCGCAGGGAAGGTCGCGCAGGGCCCGGCGCTCAAAGATACGGAAGATCTGCGTGTACCACAGGTCCTGGGTTGCCTGCGGCTTGACCAGAATAGTGTCAATGCCGGCAAAGTTGCCGCTCCACACGTCCGTGTAAAGCTGATCGCCGATCAGTACGGCCTCGTCGGCCGTGGCGCCCAGACGCTTAAGACCCGCCTTCAGGGCAAACGGGGCGGGCTTCATGGCGTGGCTGATGGCCTCGAGTCCCAGCTCGCGCGCCGATGCCATGACCTGGTCGCGATGCCAGTTGTTGGACACCATGCACAGCTTAAAGCCCTTGGCATGGGCGGCCTCGAGCCAAGCGGAAACCGCAGCGGGAACCTGCTCGGTATCGCGCGGCACCAGGGTGTTATCGCGATCGAGCAGAATGGCGCGCTTGCCGTCGGCCCACAGGGTATCGAGGTCGATGCGGTCGACTGAGGCAACATATCGTTTGGGGCTAAAAATCCTCATGATCAATTCCAAGACTGTTGGTGCTCTTCGTAGGTCTTCGAGAAATACTCCTCGTCCTGCGTGATGTAGAAATACAGGTCATCGGAGTCGGTCGGCTCAAGGGTGGCCTTGAGCGCCTCGAGCGACGGAGAGCAGATGGGCGTGGGCGGCAGGCCCTCGTGCTTATAGGTGTTATACGGACTATCGCTCTGCAGGTCGTCGGCGGTAACCTCGCCGCCGGTGACATACATCATGGTCGCATCACTATTAAGGTAACGCAGGCCATCGAGCTTACCCGCCAGACGGTTATAGAAAACCGATGCCACATGCGCGCGCTGATCGGCATTGAGGCCCTCGCGCTCGACGATCGAGGCAAGGTTAACGATGTCGTAATCGGACATCTCCACGCCATAGCGCTCCTTGATCTTGGCCTCGCAGCTGGCAAAGTCGAGCGACTTATACTCGGTGTTGAACTGGTCAAGCATGGCGCGAATCACATCATCGGCAGACGGGTCCTTACCCAGCGAATAGGTCTTGGGAAATAGGAAGCCCTCGAGCGAATCGTTCGCGGCATCTTTAAGGAAAGCGTAATCATTCACATAATTGCTCGCCTTGGCCTGGTTAAGGAAGTCTTCCTTAGAAATGCTGTCGTATGCCTTGGCCACGCGGTCAGCCACCTGGTCAACCGTCAGTCCCTCAGGGATAGTCAGCGCATCGGAGCCCGCATTGGGGCCTTCCATGAGCTGCTGAACGACCTTGGTCGCGTCCATGAGCGTGGTGAACGAATAGGTGCCAGGCTTAAGCGACATGTCGGCGTTGAGCTTTTTGACCGCCGCGTAATAATCCTTGGGGTTTTCGACGATATGGTTCTCGGAAAGAATCGAAGCGATGCTGTCGCCCGAGGCACCATCGGGAATCGTGATAGTAACTTGCTGGCCTGCAGCGACTTTCGAATCCTCACCGGCAAAGAAGCCCTTGACGGCTGGCACGACAAAGAAAACGATCGCGACAAGCGCAAGCACGGCGACGACGCCACCGATAATCATAGGCACCGGGGAGCTCTTCTTTTGGGCACCACGGCGGGCGCGCGTGTTATAGCTCGAGCGCGTGGCCGGAGCAACGCCGTGCGAGCCATGAGCATGATGTGCGTGGGAGTGTGATTGCCGGGCCTGCACCTGCGTGCGCTGGGCAGGAGACTGCTGCTTAAAACGAGCGCCGCCAGCGGGCTGCGCGGGACGAGCTGCAGGCTGTTGAGCGGCACGCTGAGTAGGCTGAGCCGAACGCTGCATCGGCTGCGCCGGGCGCTGGCCAGGCTGAGCAGGGCGCGGCGCAGGCTGCCGTGTACGATTCTGCGGGCGCGGATCGGAAGCGCTAGGCATGCTGAACCTCCTCGTTTTTACGATCGAGCCATGTCTGCAAGAACAGGCTGGCGGCGATCATGTCAATCTTGCCCCTCATCTGCTTTTCGTTGAGCCCCTGCTCTCGCAGGATTCGCTTGGCCTCCTGCGAGGACAGACGCTCGTCCTCAAACTCCAGCGGAAGTTCGAGCTCGTCGGCAATCTTTTGGGCCACGGCGGCGACGCGCTCGGCCTGGGGGCCGGGCTCACCGGCCATGGTCAAGGGACGTCCGCTTACCAGGATATCGGGCTCATAGTCCTCGACCAGATAGCGAAACGTCTTTGCCATGCCGGTGACTTCGGCGGCCGGAAGCACCTTGACAGGCATTGCCATCTTGCCATCACGGCTCGAGACGGCAATGCCAATCCTGGTCTCCCCTATGTCCAGTGCGAGCGCGACCACAGCGACCACTTAGGTTCTTAGGCGCCGAGCGCGGTCTTGGCGGCCGCGAGGGCATCGGCGATACCGGCAGCATTCTTGCCACCGGCCTGGGCCATGTTGGGACGACCGCCACCGCGACCATCGACCAGGCCCGCGATCTGCTTGATCACGTTACCGGCGTGGAAACCGGCCTTCACGGCGTCATCGGAGCCGGCGGCGAGCAGGGCCGGGGTGCCCTTCTCGGTCACGCTGGCAACGACGCAGGCGACGGGGCCGGCAACCTTCTGGTGCACGGTATCCCAGACGTTGCGAAGGTCTGCGGCCTCGAGACCCTGAAGCTCAGCGACAACGAGCTTGTAGCCATTCAGCTCGACAGCACCGTCGATGGCGCTGGAGATTGCATCGGAGGAGCCACCGGTCAGAGCCTTCTTAAGCTTACCGGCGGTCTCGCGCAGCTCGGCCTGCAGGTTCTCCACACGGGCGGGAACCTCGTCAACACGGCACTTGAGCGCAGCGGCAGCGGCGTCAACGAGTGCCAGGCGGTCGGCCATGTAGTCGAGAGCGCCCTTGGAGGTCACGGCCTCGATACGGCGGACATTCGAGCCCGTGGAGGACTCGGAAATAATCTTGAACAGACCGATCTCGGCAGTGTTGGCGGCATGCGTGCCACCGCAGAGCTCGCGGGAGAACGGCTGCTCCTCGGCGCCCACGGAAACGACGCGGACGACGTCGCCGTACTTCTCGCCAAAGAGGGCGACAGCACCGGCGGCCTTGGCCTCGTCGATGCCCATAACGCGGGTCACGACCGGCTTGGAAGCGAAGATCTGCTGATTGACCAGGTCCTCGACAGCCTTGAGCTGCTCGGAAGACAGGGCCTCGAAGTGCGTGAAGTCAAAGCGCAGGTGCTCGGGCGTCACCAGCGAGCCGGCCTGGGAGACATGCTCGCCCAGGACCTGCTTAAGCGCAGCGTCGAGCAGGTGGGTGGCGGTGTGGTTACGGCGCAGGAAACCACGGCGCTCGGCGTCGAGCGCAGCGGTCACGGCAGCACCGACGGTCAGCGTGCCCTCGGCAACGTGCGCGACGTGGGCATACAGGCCGTTGTGGTTCTTGGTGTCGGCAACAGTCAGCGCAACGCCCTCGGCTGAAAGCTCACCGGCGTCGCCCTGCTGGCCACCCATCTCGGCGTAGAACGGGGTGCGGTCAAGCACGACCTCGACATCCTCGCCGGCGGCAGCGGACTCGACGGACTCGCCGTTGCGAACGATGGCGACAACCTTGGCGCCCTCGATGACGTCGTTGTCATAGCCGTCGAACTCGGTCGCGGCAACCTTGTCGGAAAGCTCGACCCACACGTCGTTGAAGCTGCCCCAGGCATCGCCCTTGGCGTTGGCGCGGGCGCGGGCCTTCTGGTCCTCCATGCAAGCGGTAAAGCCGTCCATGTCGACGTCGTGACCGGCAGTACCGGCGATCTCGACGGTCAGGTCAATGGGGAAACCAAAAGTGTCGTGCAGCTTAAAGGCGACGTCGCCCGGAAGAACGGCGCCGTCGGCGAGCGCGGCCAGGGCCTCGTCCAGGTAAACGCGGCCGTTGTCGAGCGTCGTGGAGAAACGCTCCTCCTCGGATGCGACGATACCCTTGACGAGCGCGACGTTCTTGAGCAGCTCGGGATAAGCCTCGCCCATCTGAGCGTTGACCTCGTCGATAAACTTGGTCAGGAAGGCGCCCT